>NZ_JBMLRC010000087.1:0-9691 GCF_049241225.1 Emticicia sp. | reverse complement strand
CCGAAAGCCAACATTCCCCAAAGTGGTCGCCAAACCTCGCCTTTTGCCGCCATAATCAATAATGAGCCAACAAACGGTGCCGTACAAGAAAACGATACCACAACGAGTGTAAGAGCCATGAAGAAAATACCGACAAGTCCGCCTTTTTCTGACATTCTATCAATATTATTAACAACATTGTGCGGCAAAACGATTTCGAAAGCTCCCAAAAGGGAAATTCCAAAAATGATGAAAATGACAAAAAATATAAGATTTGGAATCCAGTGAGTACTTATGAAGTTGAGAAATGGAGCTCCGAAAACTGTTGCTACTAAACCTATCAGTCCGAAAACAAACATGATAGAAAGTCCGTAAAAAGTAGCTTTACGAGTTCCTTGCGATTGTTTCGTAAAGAAACTAACCGTCATAGGCATAATTGGATAAATACAAGGCATAAAAATTGACGCAAAACCCGCCAAAAATGCCGTTAAGAGAAAACCGAGAAGTGATGTACTTTCTTGCATGAGCAATAAAAAATAGTGATTACGTTATTTATAACACAAAATCTGTGCAAAAGTGCTGATGAACAATTAAGAATGTAGAATTAAGAATATAAGTACCTGATAATAAACACCTTAAAAGGCTATCAAATTTATTTCTCCTTTAAAAATACCATTTTTCGGTCATTAATTTGAAGGCTACCCCAGCCACAAAAGCAGATAAAATAAGGTTCCAAGAGTGTTTTTTCATCTTGAATCCATCTAAAACCAAAAATGAAAGTGTAATAGCTACCGCCACAATGAGCAACTGACCAAATTCAAGGCCGATATTAAAAGCTAATAATTGCACAACAATATTTTCATTTTTTCCGAGAAGACTTTTTAGATAATTAGAAAAACCCATGCCGTGAATAAGACCAAACATCATGGCGAAAAAATAACGCACCCTCGAAAATTCTTCGGGGTCAAGAACGCTTTCTGTGCTTCTGTGAAAGAAATTCGAAATACAAGTAAGTATAATCGTAATGGGAATCAAGAACTCAATTAAATCGGTGCTGTAATCGATAAGTTCGAGAGCAGCCAACGCCAGCGTAATCGAATGCCCAATCGTAAAAGCCGTAACAAGATATAATATTTTTTTCCAGTCAGTGATTCTATAAATTGCACAAAGAGCCACTACAAACAAAATGTGGTCGTAGCCGTTTATATCGGTAATATGTTGATAACCAAGCTGTAAATAAATAAAAAACTCGCTCATGATAGGGTTAGGTCATTATTTGAATCAACTCAAAAAGCAATTATTTTTAATAGGATTTATCCAACAAAATTATAAGATTTGTATTGATTGACTAAATTTACAACGAAAAATCAGTAAACCATGAGCATCAGAAAAAAAATCGGTTTTGCATGGGGCTACTCGTTTATCGCCTTCTTTCTTTTGGGCTACTATTATATCAGTCCAAATTGGACATTTTTCGTGTTTATTTACGCCTACGGTTTAATTCCTATTTTGGATGAAATCGTAAGTCGAGACTCCCAAAACGCCAGCACCGAAGAATACGAAAAACTTCTCAATGACCGCTATTTTGATGTTTTGGTCTATTCTCACGTTTATATTCAATATTTTATGCTTTTGTGGGGGTGTTATGTGCTTACGCACGATAGCCTCACTTGGTATCAGATTTTCGGCCTAATGCTTAGCCAAGGTGTTTATGCTTCTACCATTATCAACGTTGCTCACGAATTAGGCCACCGTAAAAGTGCAATTGCCCAATTTCATGCCCGTGCCGCCTTGATTTCGGTTTGCTACATGCACTTCTTTGTTGAGCATAATCGTGGGCATCACACGCACGTAGCAACGCCCCTCGACCCCGCAACCGCTCGCAAAAACCAAACCGTTTTTGCTTTTTGGGGGCAAAGTATTATCGGGGGTTTCAGAAGTGCGTGGAATATTGAGAAAAAACTTCTTCAAAAAGAAAATAAACCGATTTGGGGCATTAATAATGAAATGATTTGGGCGGTGATATTGCCTATTCTTCTTTGCTATGTACTTACAGTTTCGTTTAGCGACTCTATGAAAGAAACGGCATGGATTGTACCATCGTTTTTTGCAGTGCAAAGCATGATTGCGATTTTATCTTTGGAATGTGTGAATTATATTGAGCATTACGGAATTTTGCGGAAACAACTCGAAAATGGACGCTACGAAAAAGTAAATCCACTTCATTCGTGGAATGCTAATCATTTTTATAGCAATCTGCTGCTTTTTCATCTGCAACGGCACTCTGACCATCATGCTTATGCAGCACGGCCATACCAAGTCCTTCGGCATTTCGACGAAAGTCCTCAACTACCTTTTGGCTATACCATGATGATTTTGATGTCGCTCGTGCCACCGATTTGGTTTAGGGTAATGAATAAACGCTTAGAAGAATGGCAAAAAAACAGCGTTGATACCGAGCATATTATGAAAGTAGTAAAGCAATTTGCTTAAAAACGAGAGCTTATCATTTGAACGTCGGCATGGCTTCGAGCCATGCCGACGTAGGTCTGAACCACTAAATATTAATTCGCCATCAAATAACCTTTGATGAAATCATCAATATCGCCATTTAAAACAGCTTCAGTGTTTGATGTCTGAATATTAGTTCGGTGGTCTTTCACTCGACGGTCATCTAATACATAACTACGAATCTGTGAACCCCACTCGATTTTCATCTTTCCAGCTTCAGTTTCGGCTCTTGCCGCATTACGTTTGTCAACTTCTAATTGATAAAGTTTCGAGCGAAGCATCTGCATGGCACGTTCTTTATTACCGAGCTGACTACGTTCAACCTGACAAACTACTACAATACCCGTTGGCTTGTGCGTGAGTTGTACTTTCGTTTCAACTTTATTGACGTTTTGTCCACCAGCACCACCCGAGCGAGAAGTCTGGATTTCGATATCCGCATCACGAATTTCAATCGTAATCGTATCATCAACTAATGGCGATACAAAAACCGACGAAAACGATGTATGACGACGAGCATTTGAGTCAAACGGCGACACTCGAACCAAACGATGTACTCCGTTTTCTGACTTTAAGAAACCATAAGCCATTGGTCCATCAATTTGTAACGAAACCGATTTTACCCCAGCCGTATCACCATCTTGATAATCAAGCTCTGATACTTTATAGCCTTTTTTATTGGCCCACATCATATACATACGCATGAGCATACTTGTCCAGTCTTGGCTTTCTGTTCCACCTGCTCCTGCATTTATCTCCAAAATGGCACTCATTTGGTCTTCTTCGTTCGAGAGCATTCGTTTCAACTCTAGCTCTTCGAGTATCGTTTCTACCTTTTTACCCTCTTCGTCAACTTCTTCTTCGGTTACTTCGCCTCCTTCATAAAACTCATAAAGTGTTTCGAGGTCGCCGATGGCTGCATTGGCATTTTCGTAGCCAACAGTCCAACCTTTAAGCATACGTACTTGTTTCATTACGTTTTCTGCTTTGGCAGCATCAGTCCAAAATTCGGGTTGAGCAGTTTGTTGCTCTAAATCTTCGAGTTGTTCTTTCTTGCTATCGTAGTCAAAGATACCCCCTCAAGGCCGCTAATCTGGCCTTTAACTCCTTCAATTGTTCGGTAGTCATATTATTTGTGAATGAATGATTTTGAATAATGAGAAACGAGTATTTCTCAAATGAGGTGCAAAATTACTGATAATTGCTTAGAAAACAGCGGGTTAGCGAAAGAAATGCGGATGTTTATTGAGAAGTTGGGTTGTAGAAAAAAACACTTTCGTCGAATCAAAGTAAGACGAAAGTGTTTTTACATAATTTACAAAGAAGCTTTTTCCCTAATCGAAACGCTTATTTTATCATAATGTAAGACAGTCAAGCCTTCAAAACCCGAATCGGTACCTATACAAAGCCAAATCTCGCCTTTTTCGTTTGGTTTTACCGTTACCAATTTACTTGTGTTATTGCGATTTACCACCTTAAAACCAGGCTCCGAAAGACCATTTGAGGCATCACCGATTGTTACAAGCTCTTTTCCTCCTTCCAATTGATTACCTTTGTCAAGATTGAACTTATAAAAATCGCCTTCTAAATACTTAGCTGGTTCTTTTGACGAAGCACCCGCTTTTACATACACCGAGCTTCCTGGCGAACCACCAATTCCGATACTATTGGCATGAAAGTATGTACCGAGTTCAATATCAAAGAAAACTTCATACGTTTTTTTACTGTCCAAACCGCTGATTTTTTTCTTGACATACATAAACATATCATCGCTACGATTATGGCTCTGCACTCGCAAACCTTTTTTGGTTGAATCTGAAGGCATTTTTGCGACAGCATACTTAAATTCTATCATACTGCTATCCATCGAAGTATTGTATTCGGCCAAATCTACGCTCCAGCCATCAAAACCATTCTCGAAACTCGAAACCACGCTCACGTTGTTGCTAACTTCGCTTTTATCACACGCCCACGCAAACACCATTGCCAAAGCAACACAACTATATAACATCCACTTTTTCATACTTTATTGTTTTTAAAATTTGTTTTTATGTTGATTAATTTTCTGACCGGTCGTAAAAAGAGATTCAGACTTTGAAGAATTGGTTGGAAGAAGAAATGATAAAAAACCATTGTAGAAACCCAGAAGAAACAAAATATTGAACCTAAAAAACTGACTATCAGCCTCCTAATAACTGCTTTTATTAGTATTTTTTATCGAAAATAATATAAGATTTTCTCAGATATAGCTTTGTGATAAAACTGTCTTAGCCTATAAAATCCTATATAATAGCTTCAATTTTCAGCTTTTACAAACAAAAAACCAATAAATCAAGAATATCTCTAATAAAAGTTTTTCTTTTTAGAATAAAACCTGTACCTTTGCAGCCCTAATTGGAAATTAGTATCTAACGAAAACAATTTTTTAACAAAATGCCTACTATACAACAGTTAGTAAGAAACGGCAGAGAGCAAATGACTTGGAAATCTAAGTCTCCGGCGTTGGATTCATGTCCACAACGTCGTGGCGTTTGTACTCGTGTTTACACTACGACTCCAAAGAAGCCAAACTCAGCACTTCGTAAAGTTGCTCGTGTTCGCTTAACAAATCAAAAAGAAGTAAATGCCTACATCCCAGGTGAAGGACACAACTTGCAAGAGCACTCAATCGTATTGATTCGTGGTGGTCGTGTAAAAGACCTTCCAGGGGTACGTTACCACATCGTTCGTGGAGCGTTGGATACTGCCGGTGTAAACAACCGTAAGCAGAGCCGTTCTAAATATGGTGCTAAACGTCCTAAACCAGGTCAAGTAGCAGCTCCAGTTAAAGGAAAGAAAAAATAATTTCCTGAAAAGTAATTTCCAGTTGAAAGTTTTCGGTTAGAAGATTAACGTTTAGTTTTTCAATAATACAGCTTAACAACAGGGTAGTAATCTCGGAGCAATCGGAGGTGAATTAGTTTTCAAGAACGAAACCTTATTTAAACAAAATGAGAAAGTCAAAACCAAAAAAGCGTTACGTGCTTCCTGACCCAAAGTTCAGAGACGTAACTGTAACAAAATTTGTAAATAACTTGATGTATGACGGTAAGAAAAGTACTGCATACACAATTTTCTACGGTGCTTTAGAATTAGTTGAAGCTCGTACAAAAGAAAATGGCCTTGAGTTGTGGAAAAAAGCGTTATCTAACGTAATGCCAACAGTAGAGGTAAAAAGCCGCCGTGTAGGTGGTGCTACATTCCAAGTTCCGATGGAAGTACGTGCTGACCGTAAGCAATCAGTAGGTATGAAATGGTTAATTGGATATTCACGTAAGCGTGGTGAAAAAACCATGACTGAGCGTTTGGCTGGCGAAATCATCGCTGCGGCTAAAGGTGAAGGTGCGGCAGTGAAGAAAAAAGATGATACGCACAGAATGGCAGAAGCTAACAAAGCATTCTCGCACTTCAGATTCTAATTTATTAGAAGCATCAATATATAAAAAGCCGCAAATGCTGAAAAGTATTTGCGGCTTTTTTGTGTTTGTTATGTTTGGGAGGCTATCAAAATAGGAGTTTTTTACCCAGTAATAAGTATTTTTAATGACTCATTATGGCTTCAATTCATTGCCGTCTGCTTTAGCTGACGGATTGCTGCAAATAAACAAAACAACTTTGACTTCAGTCAAAATCAATGGTTTGACTAAAGTCAAATTTGATTGCCTATAAGTATCCGTCAGCTAAAGCAGACGGCAATGAATATTTTTTGGGTAATTATTTATTTTCGGCAAAAACAACGACGGCAAGGTTTTGAACCTTGCCGTCGTTAAATAAAATTTATCAAGATGAAGATTATCGAATCATTTCATAGTCTTTAAACATATTCAACTTCATTGATTCTACTTTCTTTCTGAAATCGAGCCAGTTGTTGGCAAAGAATGTATTTATTTTAGTGATTGATTCTTTCGTCAAACCATCAAATTGCTCTAGAATGATTGATTCAGTTTTTGATGGCGAAGACTGGCGATTGCCCAAATACATCATTAACTCTTGAGCTTTTGTTAAAGCAGTCACTCTGTATGGGCGTCCATAACCTTGTTTTTCGAGTGGTTTTGCCACAATTAGCTCTCTTTTCGCTTTGATTGTATCTTGAACAGCTTTTATTTGCTTTCTGAAATCTTCTATTTCTTTACCTTCACTATCTTTTATTTGGTTCAACAGTTTTTCGGTAATATCATTGGCTTCGGTGAGGCGGTCGGTTGCTTCGGTGAGTTTAGCTACATTCACTTTCAGGCGTTCGTAAATATCTCGTTTGGCCACTTCAGCACTGCGGTCGAAATTGTATCTTGGGTCTGGTTTTACGTTTATGTAGGTCGAATCTTTTTGGTCGCCAAAACTTAATACTACTTTATATTTACCTGGCAAAACATTGATTCCACTTGGTTCGGCAGCTCCTTTTTTGGGTTTTTGAGCATTTGGATAACGAATGCCCTTTTCGGTCAAATTCCACGTGATGCGTTGCATTCCCGAAGTATCAGGCACACTAAATATTGTACGAATCTGTTTACCTACTTCATCATAGATTTTTGCATAAACTGTATCGTATTTGATACTTGGTACTTTTGGAGTCGAAACATCTTTTTTATCTTCGGGCTTTTTCTCTTCTTTTTTCGGAACATTCACAAAATAGCTAATTCTTGCACCTGCTGCACGATTTTCACCTTCATACATTCCATCACCGATTGTGTTGTAGCCAATTTGTGTCGAAAATTCTACCAAATAAGCATCAGGAGAATCAAAAGCTACGAGTTTTTGGTCTAAAACCTTCGTAGATGCCTGTGCAACTTTACGAAGTGGGCGAATATCATCTAAAACATATAAAGCACGCCCAAAAGTACCTACTACCAAATCAGCTTCACGCTCTTGAATTGTCAAATCCATTGTAGAAACCGATGGTAGACCTGCTTTCCACTGTGTCCAAGTTTTTGCATCATCAACACTTACCCAAAGGCCGTGCTCGGTACCACAAAACATTAAATTTGGTGTTGTTGGGTCTTGCAAGAAACAAAGAGCATAGCCACGTACTTTGTTTTCATCAACGATACGCTCCCAGTTTTGACCAAAATCTTTCGTGCGGAAAACATACGGAGCAAAATCTCCTTGACGATAATTATTAACAGTCACGAAAGCCTCACCAGCATTATATCTTGATGCTTGAATCTGACAAATCCATCCTTCTTTCGGAAAATTTCTGATTTTTGAAGTAAGATTCGACCAGTTTTTGCCAAAATCTCTCGTTAACTGCACATTTCCATCATCAGTTCCTGCCCAAAGTACGCCTCTTTCTTTTTGAGACGGAGCAAGCGTAAGAATTGTATTATGGTTTTCGGCTGAGGTAATATCAAGCGAAAGTCCACCGCTTTGGTCTTGTTTTTGTTGTTCTGGATTATTGATTGTCAAATCGGGCGAAATAATATCCCAAGTCAAACCTTTATTTTGGCTTTTATGCACAAACTGACTTCCGTAGTAAATCGTCCCTTTTTCAAATGGGTCTTGAGCAATGGCAGCATTCCAATTGAAACGCAAACGAGTTTTAATATCCACTTGTGGCGGACGAATCATTGTCGATTGCCCAGTTTTGGTATCATATCTGCCCAAAAATCCACCTTGCGACATGGCATAGCCATAACGAGCATCTTCGGGGTCAGGCACAACATCGAAGCCATCACCACCATTGACCGAAAGCCAACTATAATTTCTGATTCCTCCCTCTTTCCAAATATAAGCTGGGCCTTGCCACGAGCCATTATCTTGCAAGCCACCATAAATATTATACGGAATTTCGTTATCAACATTTACGTGATAGAATTGTCCTAAAGGCAGAGCTTCGGCAAAAGTCCATGTTTTACCTCTGTCTCTCGAAATCGAAACGCCGCCATCGTTTCCGTTAATGATAAAATTATTGTCTTCGGGATGAATCCAGATAGCGTGGTGGTCGGCGTGAGCTTGGTCGAAAGTAGCGGTTGTTTTGAATGATTTTCCGCCATCTTCACTCACCGAAATTACTTGATAAAGACTATAAAGTCGATTTTCGTTCTTTGGGTCGCACAAAATATCATTGAAATAAAACGGGCGATTTGTTACATCTTTTGGGTCTTCGTTTACTTTTTCCCATTTCATACCACCATCATCAGAGCGATAAAGTCCGTTTTTGGTCGCTTCAATCAAAGCATATACTCGATTTGGGTATGAGCGACAACTCGCTAAACCAATTCGACCGTAATCACCTTCGGGCAAACCATCAGTTTTAGAGAGTTTCTTCCAGTTTTTTCCTGCATCGTAAGTTACATAAAGCCCCGAACCTTCACCGCCTGATTTGAAATCCCATGCGGTGCGTTTGTGTTGCCACATGGCCACAAAGAGCTTATTTGGATTTTTGGCATCCATAATCATATCGGCCACGCCCGATTTTTCGTTCGTAAACAATACTCTTTGCCAAGTTTCACCACCATCGGTTGTTTTATAAACGCCTCTTTCTTGTTGTTCGGCATAAGGGTTTCCGATAACACCTGCATAAATTACATTCGGATTCGTAGGGTCAATCAGAATACGATGAATATTGCGAGTTTTTTCAAGCCCCATCAATTTCCACGTTTTACCACCATCGAGCGATTTGTAGATTCCTGCTCCTAAATTAATTGAGTTTCGAGGATTTCCTTCACCAGTTCCTACCCAAACCACCGAAGGATTTGATTGTTGAATGGCTATCGAACCAATGTTTTGCAATGGCATATCATCAAAAATAGGCTGCCATTTTGTGCCACCGTTTTCGCTTTTCCAAACGCCACCCGATGCAGAAGCAGCATAAATGATATTAGGGTTTTCCCAAACGGCATCAACAGCAGTGATTCGACCCGACATTACGGCTGGGCCAATGCTGCGGGCCTTCATTTTCTTGAATAAATCGGTGTTGAGTTTTTGGGCAAAAGCTGCCGTAGAGAGCAAAGTGATTAGGAAAAAACTCAGAAAGTAGTTTTTTTTCATGTTTGTCGAAGGGTTTTTAAGTGTATTGAAAAGGTAAAATAAACTTCAAATGTCAGAAAATGCAAAAATTGAGATGAAAATGTACTTCTTGGTGTTCAAAGGCTGTTTTTTCACCACGGAGGCACGGATTACAAGATTATCACGGAAAAAATCTGTGTTAATTTGTGTAATCGCAGCG
>NZ_JBMLRC010000086.1:0-1853 GCF_049241225.1 Emticicia sp. | reverse complement strand
GAATTTGGGGTGAGGTATTTTTTGTAATACCTCACATTTTAATAATTGCCTTGCTGCTAATCAGCTTTTTATCGTTTCCGTATAATCTCAAAATATACTTGCCTTTGAGCAGATGTTTTACCGAAACTTGACCGTTTTCAATAGTTTGGTTTTCGATGATTTTGCCCTGTAAATCTACAATTTCGACAGTTTTTAGTTGCAAAGTTGAATTTAACTGCACAAAATCTTCGCTTGGATTGGGGTAAATAGTAAATTTATCCGCTTCTTTTGAGGTGCTGAGGATGGGGCTGTAGGTTACGGTGTTGGAGTAAACTTGGATTGGGAATGATACTAAACTACCATTTGTAGAAATTTTATACCTCATAGTACCTCTAACAATAAAATTGAAAATTTTGTTTTTACCAAAAAGGAAGGCTGGTGAAATGTCATAAAAAGTTTCATTAATATTTTCCAATGGGCTACGCAATACCTTTTCTCCTTCATCGAGCAAATCAATAGAATACTCGACTTCAATTAAAGATTTATTATTTAATAGAGCAGGATTCCATTTTAATTCATTGTTTTCAATTGAAAGTTTGATTGTACAAGGATTATTAATTGATAAGTTTGATATCGTTGCCCACTCATCTTCATATTTAAGAGCATAACAATAAAAATCCTTATTAGTATCAATGTTTTTGTCTTCAAAGAAATTCTGTACTGATTCTCCAATTTTAATAAAATCTTGTCCACTGATGGAGCGATAAAAATGATATTTTGATTTTAAAAATGATGATTCATAGAAGTTAAATCTGATTGTCTTTGAGTCTAAGGTTGAAACTGATGATAAATTATCTGGAACAGGAATTTCTTCAGTAAATCCATTTGGAATATACAGTACTTCAGGAGACGAAATGTATACAGAGCCTTCACTCGATTCTTCTGTACGAGAAACACTGAATTTATATTTTTTATTAGGTTGGGCTTGAGAAAAGAGGTATTCTGTCTTTTTGTCAACGTTTATAAACTTTGTTTGGGTATCTTCTTTTGTTCTATATTTCAACTCAAAACTTTTCGAATTAGTAGAATCTGTATTATTCCAATTCAATTTAATTTCTTTGTCTGAAATATAAGTTGCGTTTAACTTTAATAAACAGACCTCATTAGTAGTTTTTTCTTTTCCTGCGTTATCAATATATTTTAATCTAAAACATTGAATATTAGATTCAAGAGAGTCAATTTGATATGTTGTTATGGAGTTGTTTTTTAGAGGGTTTATTTTTTTACCTGTATTTTTCCATATTCCATCTTTATTTTTGTTTTCAATTTCATATACTTTTTTATCATCTCCGTTTGATAGTGTAAGAACCACACTTTTTTCATTCGGTTGTGTTAGGCTACTGATATATGATTCCATTTCTATTTCAACCTGAATAGGATAGGGAGGGCTTTGGCAAGTCTCAATGTTTCCACGTGTGTAGATGGCTACAATTAAAGGTTGATTGGTTGGGTTACTTGTATATGTATGACTTTTTTCAAAAGGGAAACTGTTAATTTTCAATCCTTGAATAAAATCTATCGAACCATCGCCCCATAAAATTCTATAACTTCCGTGTTTTTGGTTTTTAGCTGTGGCCAAAAATCGTACAGTGACTGTTTTATTATTTACACTTGAAATTACATCAGGCTGTTCGGGCTGGATAACTTCAAATGACTTACAAGTGATGTATGTCTGCCCTTTTTCATTCCCTCCTTGCATTACCCAATAAGTACCAGGTTTTGATACAGTGATTGAAGTTTGCGTTTGAAACTTTAAACTATCACCATCTTTGAAATTAAAAATATAACCAAGATTAGATAGCTTCCCACCACTC
>NZ_JBMLRC010000085.1:0-1170 GCF_049241225.1 Emticicia sp. | reverse complement strand
ATGAATTTATTCTCACACAAAATCACCTTCTACATGTGTATCTTTCCAACTTCTTGAATTAGCCGAATCAATGACTGCCGCACAAACTTTTTGAGTTTGAAGTGCTTCTTTGAAAGTTGGAGAACAATCTTCGCCAGTTTCCAAGCTTTTCAAGAAATCGGCTACTTGATGAATGAAACTATGCTCATAGCCAATACCACAACCTGGAATCCACCATTTATTCATGTAGGGCTGGTCGCCATCGGTTACGTGAATCGAACGCCATCCACGAACAATTGAATCATCACGGTGGTCGAAATATTCGAGGCGATTGAGGTCATGCAAATCCCAACGGATAGAAGCATCAGCACCGTTAATTTCAAAAGTGTAAAGAGCTTTGTGTCCACGGGCGTAGCGAGTAGATTCAAAAAGTCCGAGGGAGCCATTCGCAAAATGACAGTGAAAAATACAAGCATCATCAATTCCAACAGGTTCAACTTTTCCAGTTAGCTGGTGCATACGTTCTTTTACAAAAGTTTCGGTAACAGCCGAAACATCGGTAATTGCCCCATTGAGCCACATGGCGGTATCAATACAGTGAGCCAAAAGGTCACCAGTTACACCCGAACCCGCAGCACCTACATCCATTCTCCACAAGCCTTCACCACCTTGCGGGAGGTCAGCATTGATAGTCCAGTCCTGTAAGAAATTAGCTCTGTAATGATAAATCTTACCCAATTTTCCAGAGTCAATGATTTGTTTTGCTAAAGTAACAGCTGGCATTCTACGGTAGTTGTACCACACAGTAGTTTTCAATGGTTTACCATCTGTTCCCGCTTTATCGATGGCATCAACCATTATTTGCCCTTCTTCTAAAGTACGAGCCAAAGGTTTTTCGCATAAAATCATTTTGCCTGCTGCTGCCGCTGCCAAAGCTATTTCAGCGTGCGAATCGTTAGGTGTACAAATATCAATTGCATCAATATCCTCACGAGCAACGAGTGCTCTCCAGTCGGTTTCGATAGATTCAAAACCCCATTGGTCGGCAAATGCTTGTACTTTTGCTGCATTTCTTGAGCAAACAGCCTTCAATACAGGTGTATATTCCAATTCAGGAAAAAAATTTGTAATGCGATTATATCCATTAGAATGAGCTCTTCCCATAAGGCCCGTTCCTATTAATCCGATTCT
>NZ_JBMLRC010000084.1:0-3174 GCF_049241225.1 Emticicia sp. | reverse complement strand
TCGTAATTATGCTGTAAAAAGAGGTGATGAATTGACCGATACTTGGGCCTTAGATACATTCACCAATAAAAATTATAAAGTAGAAGTTTATGGCCCGAATGGATTTTATCGCTCGTTTGCTGGTAACGAAACCCAACCACAACTCGAAACCAAATTGAAATACCAAGCCAGCGATGCCGCAAAAAAGAGCTTAACAGGCAATGTCGTGATTGAGTTGCAAAATAAAGATAGTAAGAGTTTAAAAGTTGAAATCAATGATTTGGCTTACAAAACTGGCAAAAAGGTGTTGGATTTACCAAAAGGCGGAACCGCAAATTTGGTTTTAAACTTACAAAATAGCCATCAATGGTATGATTTTTCGGTAAAAGTTGAAGGAAATGATATTTTTGAGAAAAGATACGCAGGCCACGTAGAAACTGGCCGAGAAAGTTTCACCGACCCTGCGATGGGGAGAGTTATTTAAGAGTTGTTTTATAAGGAAGTCTTCGTTTCAAACGAAGACTTCCTTTATCTTTAAGGTATTTGAAATATGATTTTGCTCAGGTTTTAGTTTATAAAATTAAAATGTTTTATACTCGAAATTCATGGTTTGAATTACGTTATAGGCAAAATAATTTCTAAGTACTTTGGTTGGTAAATTTTGATTATTCGTACTAACCTCATAATCCCAAGTGGTATTTCCGCTTACTGTTTTCTTTGGATAAAATTTACTGATCAAACCAAAGCCAAAAAGATAAGGGTCTTCAATTATTCTGCTAACAATTATTTTTTGAGCATTAGAAAAATTAGCTATAGGGTTGAGTACATTTTCTTGATACAACACTTCAGTTTTTGATGTAGCAAAAAAGTTTGTTGAAATGTGGACGTCATTTGTGTAATTATAAGAGGACCTTACTATATTCTCCATTGAAGTTGAAGTTAGTTGGCCTTTATTATTATAATTAAAGATAAGTATTTCTGAGGATGCTTTCTCAATTCCATTCTGCAATGAAAAAGACCGTATTTCTGCAACTTTATCTTTATCATATATAAATCTATCAATATTTATACTTTCGGTTCCATCACTGATTTTATTTAGCGTTTTCACTTCTGATGCTAAATTTTCAGAATTATAAGAGATAAAGGCAGTAGATTGATTTTTACTTGAAACTGCTCCTGTGTTAAAATCATAATAGATATAGGTCTGAGCAATGCTCTCAAGTCTTCCTTTGGAATCGTATGAAAAACTAAACTCTTGGTCACGAGTTTTTTTATTATTATATACTTCGTTGATTGTCAGTTTTGAAATATAGCTTTTGGGAGTTGGAGGAGGTGCTGTTGTAGCATCTACTTCAGTTTCTTTCTTACACGAAATTATAGTCAATGTGATGGCTATAGTAATTATAATGAGTTTTTTCATTTAGTAGTAAAATTTCAAAGTGTTTATTTTCTGCGAATTACTTGTGATAATTGCTTCAACGGGCAAATTGGCTTTGTTATATTTGTAGCTAATGATGTAATCTTTTTTGTCTTGCGAATAGCTTTTTAATGAGTTTTTTGAAAAACCATTATAGTAATTTAAGAAAATTGAATTTCCGAATTCGGACATTATAATGAGTTTGACGTCATCTGGTAAATAGTAAAATGGATTATTAGTTGTGTCAAATTCATTTTTTTGAATATTACCAGACCTATTTATCGAAACCATGTTTTCATTTTTAACTTCAAAATCGTAAAAACTACTAAAACTAAATCTAATTCCGCTCACTTTTAGGGCGGTATTGTATCGAATGGAAAATGTGCTATTCGGAGATACAATACTTTTTAGAAGATTATCACTATCGTATTCTACGGTTATGGTTGAGGATGTATTATTTTTGATGGAACTTACTGATTGAATTTTATTTTTGTTATAAACAAAATTTAAACTCTTAACAGGACCTATGCTGTTTAGGTCATATTTGTAATGGGAAGTTGCTCTAATTATTAGACCATTGTTATATTCAAGTAAAACCGAGTCTCGTACATTTGAAATATTAAACTGATTTGCCAAAATTGTATAGGATTTCAACGGGTATTTTGCTGGATTTGTACTTTCTTTTTTACACGAAGAGATAAACAAATAACAGCCTAATAGATATAAGATTACTCGTTTCATTATTTATTGTTGTATGAAAAATTGAATTTTCTGTAAAAACTCGAAGATGTATCTCCAATTGAAATTTCAGTTACATAACCAGCTTGATTTGCGGTACAACTTAAATCAATAGTGGTGTTCATTGTACCCGAAGATATAATTTTAGAAGGCACATTTTTACTCATGATATTTAGATGTTCAATCGAAAAATTGAAAATCTGAATAATATTTTCGGTGCAGTAAAATACCTTCTGCATATTTGTTGGCAAGGCATAAAATGGACTTAATTTGGTCGCACTATAGCCTTGATATTCAAATGTTATAGGAGAGTCTTTTTCGAAATACTTACTTAGATTTTCATCAATAAATGTATTCTCTACTCGTAAAAAACCATTTCTCAATTGATTAAATCCTTTGTCTGTATCTTCTAATTTTGTAATAAATTCTGAATAATTGCCGCTTTGATATGCACCATTAACTTTATTGAGTTTATTGGTAGCCTCATCATATTCAAACTTAAATGTTGCAGTAAACTGATACTCAAGGTCAATAGTTTTACAGTCAGTTAAATTACCTTTACTATCATAGTTAAAAGTGGTTTCGTATTTTTTTATGAACCGATTTATTGCACTTGAAGACCCTGATCGGAACTGGTAATTTGTGGTATTAACTATTTTTTTATTGACGTCGTAGTTTACTAACAAAGAGTCTTTTTGTAGATAACTGTAATTTTTGAAGGTACTAATTATTTTTGTTAAATATTGATTGTCTTTTTGTGGCCCATTATAGCTTACTTTTTGAACTGTAGTAGTTATACCAGTTGGTTGTGGTTCGGCAGCTTGCTTTTTTTTACAGCCAAGAATGCAGAGTAATAGTGAAAATAAAACAAATAGTTTGTTCATTGAAGAATTGGATGGTTGTATGAATACGCTTTTTTGAAACTCAAATATAATAAAAAGGGCTTTGAAAAAACAAATTTTCAAAGCCCTTTAAACTTTTTTTATTCAATTCTTCAACCGCTTCAACTTCTCCAAATTCAAAATCGTAATCTTGCCCGA
>NZ_JBMLRC010000083.1:5223-11775 GCF_049241225.1 Emticicia sp. | reverse complement strand
AACAGCCTCAAAAACTTGAGCTTTATTGCTACAAGGATAATTTTTAGTAGGATAAGGAGGCATATCCACAGATTTTCTTGCTCTTACTTGGTTCATTAATGTGATGGCTCTGGCTGAGTTTCCGAGTTCGTTTTCACATTCAGCAAGCATTAGAAGCACATCAGCGTAACGCATTACACGCATATTGATACCGCTGGTGGCAAAACCAGAGTTTGATTTATAGAGTAAAGAATATTTTCTCCAAGCTAATTTGGTGTCAGCTCCATCTACTTTTACTGGGCTACCAGGTCCTATTTCACCCATTACATCTTTACCGCTATTAAAGCTATCACCTTTCTTCCAGAATGACATATCAAAGCGTGGGTCGTTTTTAGCATCTCCTTTTGATACTCTTTCGTAGGCATTTGCTATTTTGGCAGATGGCACTAAGTTACCCCAACCTATTGGCGAATACTCTTGAGAGCGAATTGACTCTTCTTGCAAACTATTACCGTCACCATCTGGTCCACTCCAATTGAAGGCTCCGTTTGAATTAGAGAATACTATTTCAAATATTGACTCAGCATTAAACTCTCCTTCTTCGTTAGTAAGGTCAAGATAATTATCTATTATTCTATATCTTCCAGAATTTACCACTTTATCTAACTCAGTTTTTGCACTTGCATAGTCGCCTTGCTGTAAAAAAGCACGAGCTAATAAAGTCTGAGCTGCAGCTTTGGTAGCTCTACCAGCCTCGCTGGCTGGGTAGCTATCTGGCAAAGCGGCTTCTGCTGCCTTTAAATCATCCACCACTAATTTGTACACATCTTGTATAGTAGCTCTTCCTTTTGAACCTTCAACAGATTTTACATATTCGGTGTTTAAAGGTACGCCACCCCAAAGTGTTCCTAACTCAAAGTAAGCCAAAGCACGCAAAAATTTAGCCTCACCAGCTACTCGTGTTTTTATAGCATTAGAAAAAGTAGCATTTGTTTTGGCCGAACTTTCTATAACCACATTGGCTCTGTGTATAACTCTAAACCAAGCTGTGTACACATCTCTTGCAACAGCATTGTTAGGGTCGTTTGAACCAATAAGTAATTGACTGCGAGGTGCTTCGAGTTGTGCTCCACCTGTTGCCATTTCATCGCCACGAAGGTCATGTACAAAAAACCACTCTCTGGCACCAAGACCAAAGCCTTGTAATAAGGCATAAACTGAATTAACTCCTGCTACAAGTTCAGCATCGTTAGTGAAATATGTTTCAAACGTAACCCCATTTGGATTTACTTTTTCCAAATCTTTTTCGTTACAGCTTAATATAGTAGAGAGTCCAATCACTCCCGTTAACATTAATATTTTTTTCATTGTCTTCTTTTTTAAATTTTCATTAATTCAAACTAAGATTTATACCTACAGTCAAAGTACGTGCCTGAGGAAAATTACCCGTATCAATACCATTATTGATTTCAGGGTCATAACCAGTGTATTTGGTAATTGTAAGTAAATTTTGACTGGTAACGTAAAAACGAGCTTTAGTTAGGATATTGTTTGTCATTTTTGACAATTTATTAGATGGCAAAGTATAGCCTATAGAAAGATTTTTAAGTCTCAAATAAGAACCATCTACTATAAATCTGTCAGAAATTCTGGCATTTTGGTTAGGGTCACCAGTAGCTATACGTGGTACATCAGTATCTGTATTAGTAGGAGTCCATGCGTCGAGTACATCAGTGGTTGCATTGAAGAATCTCAACATACCTTGACCTAAATATTTAGTTCCATTAAATATTTTGTTACCATATACCCCTTGGAAAAAGATTTGGAAATCAAAGTTTTTGTATGTACCACCATAATTTAAACCATAGTTGAATTTAGGTAAATAACTTCCTAAATAGGTTCTATCATTCGCATCAATTTTACCATTTCCATCTAAATCCTTAAATTTGATATCGCCAGGTCTTGTAAATTCAAATTGATAAGGTGTTTTTGAATCACCATCAGTGCTATTGGCTGCAGCAATTTCGGCTTCACTTTGAAATATACCAGCAACTTGCCAGCCATAGAATGAACGGAATGCCTGACCAGCCTCCGTACGCCAAGAATCACCACCAAAATCTTGTCCGCCACCACCATTAATGGTAGCATTTGGTGTTGCCAAACTTAGAACTTTGTTTCTGATTAAATCGAATGTACCCGAGATGGTTGATTTCAAATCACCTGCGTCAAGGCGGTAGCCAAGTGATATTTCGATACCTCGGTTTTGTAAACTACCTACGTTAGCCAATGGACTATTTGAGTAACCCAATGATTGAGGAAGTGGTACAGACAACAATAGACCATCTGTTTTACGTTCAAATAGCTCGGTTGTGAAGGTAACTTTATTGTTAAACAATGAAAGGTCAACACCTATATTCTTGGTGATAGTTTCTTCCCATCTCAAACCTGTGTTACCCAAACCATTAAAATATGAACCTAATTGAGTACCATTACCAAATGAATAATTGGTATTGTTGGCTTGAATCAATGGCTGCCATGCATAATCACCCAATGAGTTATTACCTGTTACACCATAGCTTGCTCTAAGTTTTAACTCAGATACAGCCTTAAGATCTTTCATGAAAGACTCTTCACTAATTCTCCAACCAGCAGATACCGATGGGAAAGTACCCCACTTATTACCCGGTGCAAATTTTGATGAACCATCACGACGTACAGAGCCACTCAATAAATATTTACCACCAAACTCATAGTTCAAACGACCAATATATGAGATTAAGCTGTTGGCAGTAGTGTTGGTTGTGCCTGCAAGATTGGCAGCACCCTGTATTTCTTGAATATTATTGTCGGGACGTTGGCCAGAAAGATTAATACCACTAAACTGTGCGTCTTGCTTTTCAGCAACTGCAGTAGCATTTATATAGTGCTTATCAAATGTTTTGTCAAAAGTCAACTGATTAGTAATAACTGTTGAAAAATATCGTCCTCTTTGTTGAGCTATTGTAGCAGTATTTGGATTACCGTTATTTCCGTCAAAATAAATTGGGGTGAAAGTTCTGGCTATATTACTAGAGTAGTCAACGCCTAAGCTAAATCTATACTTCAACCAATTAGTTAATTTAACATCAGTAAATATAGAACCTAACAATTTATAAGTATTGTTATTTGCGTTTTTTTGAATTATATTAGTGATACTCAATGGGTTAACAGGGTCAGTACCATCAAATGAATTGGACGGAGAACTGTAACCACCTAACTTTGTAGGGTCTTCAGTTGGATGAATTGGAGACATACGGATAATGTTCATTATTAAACTTCTACCACCTACTTGACCTTCACCAATACGGCTATCATTTGTAAACATTAAAGTTTGACCTACAGAAATAAATTTATTAAGGTTATGGTCTGTATTCAAACGAATGCTTTTACGTCTATACTCTGTAAAAGGAATTATCCCTTCTTGATTAAAACTACCCAACGATAAATAAAATTTAGATTTATCTGTACCGCCAGAAAGACCCAACTGAGTATTATTGATAGGAGCATTCTGGAACATAATATCTTGCCAGTCGTTATCTGTTTGAGCGAAAGTTTGTGTAGCCCCCGGATACACAGGTTGGTTCAAATTAGAAAAACGTGGAATCGAGATAGGGGTAGCAGCTGAAGCAGCCATTGCTTTACCATAATTAATAAAATCAGCAGCTTTGAGAAGGTCTAATTTTTTCCAAGCTTGTTGTGTACCCACATACGAGTCCAGCGTGATATTCAATTTACCTGATTTACCTTTTTTAGTAGTAATTAAAATTACACCATTTGAGGCTCTTGAACCATAGATAGCAGCAGCACTGGCATCTTTCAATACTTCTATAGACTCTATGTCATTTGGAGCTATCGTATTAAGTGCACCACCAGGTATACCGTCAATAACATATAATGGGTCAGAACTAATACTAATCGAACTAATACCCCTCACACGTACCTGAGGTTCGGTTCCTGGGCTACTGCTGTTTACAACTTGAACACCAGCTACACGACCTTGCATGGCTTGTGTGGCACTAATAACTGGTTGTGTAACTAAATCTTTGTTTGTGATTGAAGATACTGCACCTGTCAATGATGTTTTCTTTTGTGTACCGTATCCAACCACTACAACTTCTTCCATTAGACTTTCGTCAACTTCTAACGAAACATTAATTTCTCTCTGGTTACCAACCTTTCTTTCAGTGGGCTTATAACCTAAAAAGCTAAACACTAAAGTATTCTCTTGTGTTGCTGCCAATTCAAATCGTCCTGATGCGTCGGTGATAGTACCTTTATTCGCACCTTTAATTGTAACGTTTACGCCTTGAAATACCTCACCGTTTTCATTTTTGACAACACCTCTAACCTGTGCCATTAGTGTGCTGAACGAAAACAGAGACAATGCTAAAATCAACAATAGCCTTCTCGAGCTTTGAGAATTCTCTTGATAATTGATTGGATTGAAATTGTTTTTTTTCATTTTGAGAAAGTTGATTTTATAATGATAGAATTTGTATTATTGTGCCGAAATGACTTATGTGTCATTTATACACATTTAAATACGTGTCAAAAGTACACATAATAATTTTCAAAAAAAGAAAATGTTACTTTTTTTTTATAAACTAGTATTATTTTGACATAAAATTATTTCTATCTCGAAATAATTAATTAAAATCACAGTCAATTACAATTTTATAATTTATGAAATCAATTATAATTACATCGTTTTGCTTAGTAATACTGTTCGGCTGCCAACCAAATACCCAAAAACTATTCGAAAAAGTATCAAGCAGCCATACTAAGATAGATTTTGTAAACTCACTCAAAGCAAGCGAAGAACTCAACGCATTTACGTTTACGAATTTCTACAACGGTGGGGGGGTGGGTATCGGAGATTTTAATAATGATGGATTTGAGGATATTTTTCTCACTGGAAATCAAGTGAGTTCGGAATTGTATTTGAATAAGGGAAATACCGACGGTGAAGACTTAGGTTTTGAAAAAATTACTCAAGAAGCTGGGGTTTCCACTAATCGCTGGTGCAATGGGGTTTCGGTCGTAGATATTAATAATGATGGCTGGGACGACATTTATGTTTCGGTGGCTGCTCACCCAAGCATGAAAGAAACCCGAAATTTATTATTCATCAATCAGAAAACTAAAAAACCAAGCTTTAAGGAACAAGCCGCTGCTTATGGACTTGATTATGCTGGCTATACGACGCAATCAGTATTTTTTGATTATGACACCGATAGCGACCTCGATGTATTTTTGTTGAATACTTCACCCGACACCCAAAATACGAGCTATCTAAGACCAAGAGTTGATGATGGTTCGCACCCTTCGGCAAGCAAACTTTTCCAAAACTACGCTACTGCTGATGGTCATCCTGTTTATAAGGATGTATCAAAAGAGGCAGGAATACTTTACGAAGGTTTGGGATTGGGTGTGGTGGTTTCTGATTATAACAATGATAATTTGCCAGATATTTACTGTTCCAACGATTTTTTGAGTTCTGATGTACTTTATCTGAATAAAGGCAACGGAACATTTGAAAATGTAGTGAAAGACGCCATGCCTCATACGGCCATGTCGGGCATGGGTGTTGATGCTGCCGATATTAATCAAGACGGAAAAGTAGATATTTTTCAGCTTGATATGCTACCCGAAGATAATGCTCGACAAAAACAAATGCTCGGAAAGCACGAATACGATAAGAAAGAAATGAGCGTTAAGCCACCTTATAACTATCAGCTTCAATATATGCGTAATGTATTGCAAGTAAATGTAGGAAATGACAACGGGATTCCGCAATTCAATGAAAATGGACTTTTGGCTGGTGTGGCTCGCACCGATTGGAGTTGGAGCACCTTACTTTGTGACCTTGATAACGATAAGTTAAAAGATATTTTTATCTCAAATGGTTATAGAAAGAATGTGACTGACCTTGATTTTATTAGTTATTACCGAAGCCAAAATATGTTCGGAACGAATGAAGCCAAAAGTGAGAATCGTTTGAAACTACTCGAAAAAGTGCCCGAAATTCAACTGAAAAATTATGCTTATCGCAATAACAATAACCTTGATTTTGAAAATGTTTCGGCAAGTTGGGGCTTAGACGAACTTTCGTATGCCAATGGTTCGGCTTTTGCCGACCTTGATAATGATGGCGACCTCGATTTAATCATCAATAATATTGATAGTGAAGCATCAATATTTAAAAATAATACTGAAAAACAAACACAAAATACTTCACTAAATATAAGATTTGAGGGTGATAAAAAAAATGTGCATGGAATTGGAGCAAAACTAACAGCTTGGATTGGCGGTGAAAAGCTTTTTTTTGAGAATTATCCTGTGAGGGGATACCTTTCATCAATGCCAAACACTATTTCAGTAGGTACGGGAAAGGCACAAACGATTGATTCATTAATGGTTATGTGGCCCGATGGAAAAGTACAGAAAAAAACAAAAGTTAGTGTCTCGCAAAAAAGACTAACCTTAAAATACTCAGAAGCACAATTACACTTGAAGTCAGATTTTTCGAAAAAA
>NZ_JBMLRC010000083.1:3226-5123 GCF_049241225.1 Emticicia sp. | reverse complement strand
AAAGATGGCGACCAAGATTTGATTTTGGCAGGTGGAAGCTGCGAACGCCCCTTAGAGGTTGCGGAGGCATTTCAACCACAACTTTGGCTAAACGATGGAAAAGGTAACTTTTCACTGACAAAAGATTTTCTGACGCTCACGGTGAGCAGCCACACAATTGAGACACTTGATTTTGATAATGACAACGACCTTGATATTTTTATTGGTGGGCGAATGATACCAAATAAATATCCGATTAGTCCGAGAAGTTATATTTTAAGAAATGATAACGGCAAGTTTGTCGATATCACAGCTCAAATTGCTCCGTTTTTAAGCGACCTCGGAATGGTCTGTGATGCCGCCGTGGTTGATTTAGATAAAGATAATTTTAAAGAATTGGTAGTTGTTGGAGAATGGATGCCACTTACGGTTATGAAAAACAATCGTGGAAAATTTTTGCTTCAACAAACCAAACAAACTGAGGGATGGTGGAATACGGTGGAAGCTACTGACCTTACTAATGATGGTTTTCCCGATTTGGTATTAGGCAATGAAGGCAAAAATACTTTCTACTCAGCCACACCTAAGCAGCCACTTGTGCTTTTGGCAAAAGACTTCGACGAAAATGGCAGAATCGACCCCGTGATGGGGCAGTATGTGAATGGCGAACTGGTTCCTGTGCATTCGAGAGAAAACTTGAATTTGCAGATAAATGCTTTTCGTAAAAAATTCACCACTTACAAAGATTATTCGACTGTACTTTTAGAAGACTTGTTTTCGGATAATGATAAAAAAGGTGCTTTAAGAAAAGAGGTATATGAGCTGTCATCTACTATAGCCATCAACGATGGTAAAGGTAGCTTTAAACTAAAAGCACTTCCGTGGCAAGCACAGCAGTCGCCTATTTTTTCTATCATTTCAAAAGATTTTAACAGCGATGGAAAAACAGATTTGTTTTTGGCTGGAAACTTTTTCCCAAATGAAGCTCACCAAGGCCGGCAAGATGCTTCGAGAGGTGTGATACTTTTGGGAAATGGAAAAGGCAATTTCAACGCCCTTGATTTTGAATCATGTGGTTTGAATCTGAAGTTCGATACTCGCCGAAGTTTGTTTTTTGATAACCAAAACCTTTTACTTGCTTTTTCGAACTCAGGAAAATGCCTAACGTATCGTTTGCTTCCAAAATAAACCAAGACCAGAAAGGAATATAACAAAACTTTCCTTACGAGCAATCACTTTCAAGAGCTAAACCCCAAATTTTGAAGGTGATTTTTCTAAATATTAAATTTCACAAATTATAAATGTCCGTTTAAGATTTGTGAAATCTAACAAATTCATCTACTTTTACAAAAAAAACACCACATGAATTACGTTGCTTATTATAGAGTTAGTACAAAAAAGCAGGGGGCAAGTGGTTTGGGTTTAGATGCACAAAAACAAACTGCGAATAATTTTTTAAAAGAAACCGACAACATCATCAAGGAGTTTGTGGAGATTGAAAGCGGCAAGAATAATCAGCGAGAGCAATTAGACGAAGCCATAAAATATGCCCGTAATAATAAGTACACATTGTTGGTAGCTAAACTTGACCGCCTGAGCAGAAATGTTTCGTTTATCTTTACGCTGCGAGATAGCGGAGTTGATTTTGTGTGTGCCGATATTCCAGACGCAAATACCTTGACGATTGGAATTTTTGCGACCATCGCTCAACACGAGCGTGAAATTATTAGTCGCCGAACCAAAGATGCTCTTCAAGCGAAAAAAGAAAAAGGTTTTCTGCTTGGAAGTCCTAAAAACCTAAGCGATTTTTCGAGAACACTTGCAGTGAATTCAATCAAAGAAAAAGCATTGAATGATAGTCAGTGGAAAACGGCATTACTCCATATTCGTTTACAGATATTCGAGTTAAAAAACAGAG
>NZ_JBMLRC010000083.1:0-3126 GCF_049241225.1 Emticicia sp. | reverse complement strand
TTTTCCTGCTTCGTAGCTCACATTCGGCGAAGGTGTAAAGGCTGCATCGCCTACCTTCTTATCTGATTCGATAGTTTCGGTGGCTTTCACTTTCTCAACTCCCGTTATCACATTGGCATTAACATTTACATTGGCCGATGCCACAATAACATCAACTGATGCCGAACCGCCCGTGCTACATTGTACTAAATAAGTGGTAGTTACCGTCGGAGTGAATGTTGCCGTCGTTCCTGTTTGAGTTGATGCACCTCCCAACCACGATAATGTTCCTGAACAACCCGTCGCACTTAATGTTATGCTAGAATTTGGACAAATTACTGGCTTGCTCGGCGTGACTGTGATAAAGTTTAGGCCGTTGCAATTGGCGGCTTGTGTAATGGTCACACTCACTTTGGCACTTTGGCAGCCTTGTGTTGGAATACAATAACCTCTATAAACACCTGGTTCGGTGACCACTCGGGTATTTGTGTTCGATGCCGTTGCGTTATTAGCCGAAGGCGTTTCCCATCTGAATATGTCAGTCGCTGCTGGGCAAGATGCCGTTAGAACCACACTTTCGCCTTTACAAATCTGAGAATTGTTGGCCCTGATAGTTGGCGATGTGTAAAGTGGGTTTACGGTCATAGCAAATACTTCTGAGGTACGACTGCAGCCATTGACAGTTGCCGTTACGGTATAAGAAATATTTGCCGTTGGTGAAACCATCACCGATGAACCAGTTGCCCCGTTCGACCACACAAAGGTTGCGTTTGGTATCTCCGATACTTTGAGTTCGGTTGGTGTACTTGCACAAATTTCGTTTAGACCACTAATTTTCGGCACAACTGGTAGTGGCTTCACATTAATCACTACACTCGTCGATGACGAACATTGATTCAAGGTTGCCGTTACGGTGTAAGTACCTGCATTGCTACTACTTACATTTGGTATCGTAGGATTTTGGAATGTCGAACTAAATGAGTTCGGACCAGCCCAAAGATACGATGAACCACCATTACCATTAAGTTGAAGTGTAGCTTCTTCACAAACACTAATACTCGACTCAATGTCTATGACTGGTAATAGTTTCACTAAGACTTCAGTAGTTGTCGAATCTTTACAACCATCGTTGGTCATGACTACTGTGTAAATTCCGCTGGCGGCCGGAGCGACACTCGAAATCTCAGGGTTTTGAGCTATCGATGTGAAACCGTTTGGTCCTCTCCAAGCGTAAGTTGTACCGCCACTGCTGCTGAGAGTCAGGGTAGTTTTCTCACACACTGGAGTATTGCTACTGGCTGTCATGTTCAGTGCCTTAACCGTTACGTTGGTTGTAGCAGTAATTGGGCAACGATACGAAGTAACTGTAAGCGTGTAAACTCCGCTGGCGGCTGTACTGGCAGTAGCAATTTGTGGGTTGCGAGCCGTTGAAGTAAAGCCATTTGGCCCAACCCATGAATACGTATCGCCTTTGTTGGCACTAAGCATTAGGGTACTTCCTTTACAAATCGGCGAATTACTTGCCGGAGTTGCAAACGAATATGAGCAATCGTTTTGAGCCAATCTTCTGAAATAGAAAGTTTTCTCTCCATCGTTATATCCTGCACAGTTCATCGCAAATGCTTTCACACCATACGAACCAATCCATGAAGTATCTCGCATGGTTGTTGTGATAACTCCATTTGCATTGACACTAACAGCTAACGGTGAAAAATCTAACTTATGCGGGTTGGAGCCAGTGCCGAGAATAGTGTTATACTTATAGACAAGGCCGTTTTTCAAAGTAAATGATTTTTTCATTGTATTTGAATAATAAGTCACATTCAATGGCACTTCGGTAGAAGTTGCTGCACCACTAATAGTGGTATAGAATAGTGAATTATTAGCTCTGAACACTCCGCAACCTACTGTTGCCCCCGTAGCTGGATTCACAAATGTCAGCACGTCTTGGTCGGAAACAAAACTTGAAAGCTCGTTAAAATAAACTTTGATGACTGATGTCATACTTCCTTCCAAGGTCTGAGCCGTACATGTAGGCTTAGTTTCATTACCAGTTGGTAAAATTGTACTTACGGCATACAAACCACAACTCGGATTGTTTTCGGTGATGCTCGCCGGAATTGAAACCGTACCGAAAGATTTATCAGGTTGTTTGATGATCTGATCTTCGATGTTGAGCGTAACAGCAGGAGCAGTACTTTTAGTTAATTCGAATACTATTGGATCCTCAACCATACCCGCTAAGGCATCAGCTTTAAACTGTACGTTTTTATCTAAGTCATATTCTTTATTTCTATCAGCCTTAAAGAGTTTGAAACTTACGGTTTGCTCATCTTCAAAATAAATAGTGTTAAAGAATAAGCGATTTTTTTCATGACTAATCGACTTATTACGTCCTACCAGCTTACCATCAATATAGGCTCTCAATTCGTCATTGGCATCGATAGTCATGCCATTTACTCGGCCAATGAGATTCATGTTTGATTGATACTTCGTAAAATCATCAATCATTGGTGCTGCTAAATCGGCTTGCTTTATTAAGTTTTCTTGTGAGAAACCGTTTTCAACTCCGCGATTCAAAGCAGTGTTATACGTAAGGCTGCCAGCATTTGAGATTCTCAACAAATACCCTTTCAAAGGCTCTAAGAAACTCAAGTTTCCGATCCAACCCACACCCGCAACATATTGTGCAAAGAGCGTTTGGCTCTTGATAATATCACCATTGAGTGGTGTAAGACCACGAAGAGCTTGCGAAACAGTCATACCCGTTGAAGGTACATATCCGAGCCAGTTCCATTGTGGTCTGGCCTTGATAGTAATCGGAAACGAACTTTCTGTGTATGGTTCTCCTTTAATAGTAATTGTATCGGGTGAAGCCACAAAAACCAAATAACGCTTGGTTGGTAAAACCACATCGTCGAGGGCATCCCAAGCACCGTTTTCATAGACAGCAAAATTATCATCGGTCTTAATCATTGCTCCAGTTTTATTTCTCAAAGAAGATAAAACTTTTGTAAACGTATTATTTCCAGCTCCCAAATTAAGATTAAATGAAACCCAGTTAAAACCACGATTCAATGGAATAGATTTCTTTACCAAATTTAGCACATTGATTGGCTGTGGCTCAAGTGGACTACCTACCAAACC
>NZ_JBMLRC010000082.1:0-2712 GCF_049241225.1 Emticicia sp. | reverse complement strand
AAACGGGACGAATCAAAAACTTCGAGCAAGCAGTTGCTCACACAGGAAAACTTTGTACTACCTATCCGTTTGATGATTCGGATATTTACAAAATCATCGAAGGTGCAGCTTACTCGCTTCATGTAAAATATGATGCTAAACTCGACACTTACATCGACTCGCTCATTACGCTCATTGGCAAAGCCCAAGAACCCGATGGCTATCTTTACACTACTCGCACGATGGGCGACACAACCCATCCGTGGATTGGGAAGGAACGCTACGAAAAAGAACACGAATTGAGCCACGAACTCTATAACATGGGGCATTTCTACGAAGCCGCAACGGCTCATTATTTGGCCACAAAAAAGCGAAATATGTTGGATATTGCCATCAAAAATGCCGACCATCTTTTGACAGTTTTTGGGCCAGGGAAAAAGGCCGTTGCCCCTGGGCATCAAGTAATTGAAATTGGTTTGGGAAAACTTTACCGAGTGACAGGTAATCAGAAATACCTTGATTTATCGAAGTTTTTTATTGATTGTCGAGGCCAACGAAAATACGAAAAGAAAACGGGCGATAAAGATGCAACTGTCTGGCAGACAGGAGCTTACTGGCAAGATAATATTCCTGTAACGCAGCAAACCGAAGCACTCGGACACTCGGTGCGTGCTGGTTATTTGTACGCAGGAATGGCCGATGTGGCTTCAATGACCAATAATTTGGAATATTTAACGGCTCTCAATAAAATTTGGGACAATGCTTTCTCGAAGAAAACCTACATCACGGGTGGACTCGGACAAGCAGGAAATTGGGAGGGTTTCGGCCCTGATTATGAGTTATCGAATCATGCGGCTTATTGCGAAACGTGTGCGGCCATTTCGAGCGTTTACTGGAATCATAGAATGTTTATGATGTACGGCGACTCGAAGTATATTGATATTTTAGAGCGAACACTCTATAACGGACTCATCAGCGGCATCGGGCTTGATGGAAAATCATTCAACTACGAAAACCCGATGGAATATAACTACCAAAAAGGTAAGTTAAGTGGCGAAAACAAGCGTTCTCCGTGGTTTGGCTGTTCGTGTTGCCCAACTAATATTTGTCGTTTTATGCCTTCGATTCCGAGTTATGTATATGCTCAAAAAGATAATCAAGTATATGTAAATTTGTTTATGAGCAACACAACAACTTTGGAGGTTTTACCAAAAGAAAGCGTAACGATTTCGCAAACTACTGAATATCCGTGGCATGGAATGGTAATCATCGGGGTCGAGCCAACTAATAAAAATGGATTGAAATTCCCGCTACATATCCGCATTCCGGGCTGGGCAAGAGATGAGGCTTTTCCTACTGACCTATACCGATATAAAGATAAATCAAATGAGAAACCATCGTTGAATGTAAATGGCCAGATTTTAGAATACAAAATCGAAAATGGCTATATGATTGTGGATAGAGTTTGG
The DNA here is from genome assembly GCF_049241225.1 of Emticicia sp. NCBI lineage: Bacteria > Pseudomonadati > Bacteroidota > Cytophagia > Cytophagales > Leadbetterellaceae > Emticicia > Emticicia sp. Next base: position 1,264 of record NZ_JBMLRC010000082.1, on the reverse strand, counting down.
AAAAAAGGCGATAAAGTAATGATGAATTTGCCGATGAGTGTGAAGCAAGTTGTGGCCAACGAAAAAGTAAAAGATAATATCGGTAAGATTGCGATTGAGCGTGGCCCGATTGTTTACTGTGCCGAATTTGTTGATAATAACGGACTTACATCTAACTTGGTAGTGCCTGATAATCAGAACTTTGCAACAGAATTTCAGACAAGTTTATTGAATGGCGTTATGACTCTCAGAGGCTCGGCAAATGCCTTGAGTATCGAAAATAATTCATCAGTTTCGACCAAAACTCAACCTTTAGTTTTGATTCCGTATTACGCTCGCTCGAATCGTGGGCAAGGAGAAATGAGAATTTGGTTTCCTACCCGAATCAAGAATTTGGAGATTATGACTGAGTAAATATTAAATTTGAGATAATCAAAAAAGGGAATGCCGTAAGCATTCCCTTTTTTGATTATTTATTTCATTCATTAATTACAACCACCAATTTCTGCTCTAAAAATAGTACCACTATCGGCTTTAAAACCAGCGTTTAGCTCCACCGATTTTGCTTGATAAGTAGCGTTTGCTGTGCCAGTTACTGCATTGGTAGCAGTAATTTTTCCATTTGTGCTTGATGCTTGCTTGATTTGAGTGCCTGACGTGTAATCATCGACTGGGCTTACCAAATTTAGTACCGTAACGCATGGATTTACAGCCAAATTGAAGCGTAACATAACAGGGTAGTGGTCAGAGGTTGTCGAACCATAACTCGTAATATAAGATTCTGCATTACTCACCCTTGCCGAGTTAGCTATATATTCGGTTGTAAGTTCATTCGAGCTAATAATATGGTCAATCATATCGCTAAAACCAACTGTGCTTTTTAAACCAGCATCACTCAACGAACGGGTATTCATATTGTATTTGGTTGGGTCATTATTATAAGCGATATAACTTGTCTGATTGTTTGGTACACCAGCTGTTGTTGCTACTGTAAAGTCAATATCATCGTTAAAGTCTCCCATCATTACAATTGGAAGTGTCGGGAATTGAGCATCAAGTGTATCTTTTAGTGCTTCCACATCAAACTTTCTCATGTTATATCTGCTCAAAGCTTCTGCGGGAGTTGTTCCAGTATTTGCTCGACCATGAACACCAATAAACATTATTCTTTTAGAGGGGGTATTCGGAATATTTACATCGGCTGTGAGTGTAAAAGGCAAACGACCAGATGCCCAAAAACGAGTTTTATCGGCATCAGGAAACGAGTTTAATACCGCAGGAACGC
>NZ_JBMLRC010000081.1:0-1008 GCF_049241225.1 Emticicia sp. | reverse complement strand
AACGATTGGTGGTTTATTGTCGATAAAGTTTCTACTCGAATAGATAAATAAAAGTATTGTTTGCTGAAAGTCCGCAACGAAGTTTTATTATCCGAACTTCGTTGCGAATTTTCCATTAGTTTTTTAGTAAGCCACCACCGCCTGCGGCTTTCATCATTTCTTTCAAATCGGCTTGTTCGTTGAAGATTTCGACTTCAATATTTTCAAAAAAACCATTTTCGAAACGATTCACTTTGGTCGAACGCCCCAAAATCTTGACTTCGGGTAATTCGCCATTTACTTTGCCCGAAATAATGGCTTTGTTGCCCGATGCTTGCCATTTTGTTATTTCAAGCGTAAAATTTGGCGTTGCCTTGCCATTTACAAAACCAAAAATTGTAGTGTTGGCCGTATTGCCATCGACTGTTCCCGAGAAATTTACTTCCATATCCTTGGCCGTGTAGCTTGCCGTAGACTCTTTTGGATTAAAAACTTGAATAGTTATAGTTCGGGTATCGGGTGCATCAACGCAACCAAATTGAAGTTGCAAATAGGGTTTATTGTAAGCAAAGTTTTTTACACCTTTTCGCCACAAAGAAGCACCTTTATAAGTTACTTTTCCACGAAATGCCTTGCCATCGAGCGTAGATTTGAAATTGACACTTGCCGAGAGTTTGGCATCTGCTTCGGCTTTCATGGCAGTTGTATTTGCCTGAAAACCAGCAGGATATACCTTATAGCCTTTGGTTACGTAGTCACTGCCTTTTGAAGGATTTTCGGTAAATCTTAAATCAAAATAACCATATTCGCCCGCTTTTAATTGGGTTACCTCCTGATTCTCCTTACCAGAAATTTTGGTAATGGTTGCCGTGAATTTTCTACCTGTAGGAGCATAAATATCAATTTTATCGTTTTTCTTAATAACTCCCGATTTGATTTCGAGGCCGCCGCTGAGTTCGGTATCTTTTTCTCCGAGATACAAATAGCCAGTTTCGGCGGTGAAGGTTTGGGCGAAAGTTATAATTGGAA
>NZ_JBMLRC010000080.1:16939-20475 GCF_049241225.1 Emticicia sp. | reverse complement strand
ACCATATATATATAAGCGATTTTTTGAAAGGGCTTGGTCCAGAAAGCTACGACTTGTTGGACCCACTTAAATTCTCTGATTCATTATAAAATACATCTTCTCTATTTTTCTACTAAGTACTTCCTTGCCTTCTCACATTTAAATTGTAGCCAAAGCTTCACTTCAGTAAGTGTAGAAATCTAGAGTAAAGAAGCTAGGGCTGTAAAATATTACGAGGCATTCATTACCTTTCAATTTTTTTAATTATTAGTTCAATTCTTTTTTGCATCAATTTTTGTTTTTCTGTATGAAACGGCTGAAAGAAATTTACATAAAATGAAAAAACGATTAGGCACATACTCAAAATAGAAAGCATTGTTTCGAGTTTACCTCGCTTCTTGATATTTATTGCTAATCTTCTAATCAAGTATAAAAAAAGGACTGCTTGCACGACCAAAAAAAGCTTTTTGGTATTATCCGAAAAATCTAAAAACGCCAATGAATTGAATCCTACAAGTGTAAGCGGAAAAACGCAACACATAAGGTGAATAAGTGTTGAAAATAGTGCTACTAAGAATGTTCTCATCTTTTGCGATTAATGTTGCAAAAGTATAAATGTATTTCTATATTTGCAACAATGTTGCATTTATTTGAAATTGAATTTATGAAATCAAAAATATATTGTGTAGGTATTTTGGGAGTGATAATGGCTTGTTTGGGAAAACAAGAGCCAAGTGAATTATTGAAAAAAGCAAATGAGATTCATGTAGCATCTGTAAAACTGCAAGAAGAGATTGAAAATGACTTAGATAGTTTAAAAAAATTGCCTGAATTGAAAATTCAAGCCGATAGTTTGGCCGAGGTTTTAGAGAATTGGGAAGCATCTCTCATCGAAATAGAAGGTTTTGAACACGAGCATAAACATGGTGAGCATCACCACCATAAACATTCGCCTGCACCAGATATGACCGATGAGCAAATGCTTGAATATCAACAAAATACTAAAAGTGAGATAATCGAATTACGAGAAAGTGTTTTAAAACTAAAATCTAAGAAATGAAACTCAAAATATTGATGATCAGTGTTTTTTTTGCCTTCGGGTTTGTGGTTGAAGAACCTATGAAACTCACTTGGAAGTTTCTGACACAAGTGAAGTTTAGCAAAAAATTGAATGTGGAGTTAGGAGAATATTTTCTATATCCTACTTTCGGAAAAAATGTGTTGGTTCTTAATGGCCGACCAGTTTCTATCAAAGGCTATATCATTCCGATAGATGTAAAATCGGGACTTTATGTGATTTCTGCCAACCCGATGGCCTCTTGTTTTTTCTGCGGTGCTTCAGGCCCAGAATCGTTGATTGAACTAAATTTCAAGAAAAAAGGACAGCACTTTAATACCGATGATGTGCGTACAATCAAAGGAATTTTCAAAACCAACGAAGCCGATATTGACCACCTCAACTATATCATTGAGCAAGCTGAGGTCGTGAGGTAATCAAAACTGCTTCAAATAAGTGATGGTTCGTCTATAAATCATTTTCTTACATTTACAATTTACTAAATGGAATATCAAGCAGTTCAAAAACTGTATCACTCACATAATTAAAATGCCACCATTCCATAGGGTCCACCTTGAAGCCATGTTTTTTCATGACGGTTTTTAGTAATTCCCGATTTTTGATTACTTCTTCGGGTAATTTCATAAACCCAGGATGAGCCGCATACACCAAAGCATCAAACGGCGTGGGCATTTTGAGTTCTTTTTTGGTTTTGAGATCAATCAATGTCAAATCTAAAGCAATGCCTCGATTGTGCTTACTGCCTGTCCACGGCAAACCCATGTACAGCGTATCTGGCAGCATCTCAAACATCTGACAAGTAACCGAATAGGGGCGGTACGCATCATAAATTTTCAGACTATAACCTTGCTCATTCAAATCTTTCTGCACCGCCGCTAAAGCTTTTGCCACTGGTAACCTCACCAAAGCCGCAGGTTTTTTATACAATTGGGTATAGAAAATATTTTGAGTAGTGGCATATTTAATGTCTAAAGCAATATTAGGTACATAATCTTTGATTCGTACCAATGCTTTATCGGGGTCTTTTTTGATGGTTTCGTTCAGAATTTTTGGGTCTGAAATGATATTTAGACCGTATTTGTTTGGTATTTGTGCAGTTAATTTTGCACAGATAAAAATTAAAATTACAAAACGAGGCATATTTTTTTCTGCAAAACTACAAAAATGCAATTACGTTGCAAATAAAGTGAAAAACTATATTTCAATCATTTGAAATTCATCTTTGCTGTTGCTAAAAATTAGATTAAATTATACTATATTTGTACTATATCAAGATTGTCTTAACATTAGATTCTCCTACAATGTCGAAGAATACCTTTATTATTTTGTCGTCTATTTGTATTGGTTTATACTCTTGTAATAAGCCCCATCAAAACCCCGAAGGCTTTGAAATGGAAGAAGGTTTCAAATTAGAATTGGTGGCTTCCGAACCACTTATCAAAGACCCCGTTGATTTGGAGTTTAATGAAAATGGAGATGCTATGGTACTCGAAATGCCAGGGTATCCGATGGAGGATAAACAAAGCCGTTTGTTGGTTTTGAAAGACAAAAACAACGATGGTGTGTATGATAGCAGCATTGTTTTTGCCGAAAATTTAGGATTGGCCGATTCGTTCATGCCTTATAAAAAAGGCGTTTTAGTAGCAGCACCGCCTTACTTGCTTCAATTGCACGATACCAATCAAGACGCCCGTGTTGATAAAATTGATACCTTGATGGGTGGTTTTGTGAAAGATAATCTACAACATAACTATAATGGACTTACTTACGGCATCGACAACTGGATTTATGCAGCCAATGGCGGAAACGATGGTAAACCTTACTGGTGGGGCGATACCACCACCGTAATTGATTTGCGTGGACAAGATTTGAGATTCAATCTCGAAACCCGACAGATGGAACGCCTCGGTGAATCTTCGGGAGGCTTTGGACTGGGAATGGATGAATACGGACGCATTTTTGAGACCCATAACCTCACGCATATCTCACATTCAGTTTTCCCCGACCGATACCTCAAAGGCAAGCCCATTTTGCCAGAAAATACCCTTCAAAATATATCAGACCACGAAGAAAACGGTTTGGCTCGCATTTTTCCGATCGGCGAGCAGGAAGACCGAGTAAATCACCCTGAGCAGTCGGGTTATTTTTCGGGTTCTTGTGGCGTAACGTATTATGGTGGTGGTGCTTTCAGCGAAAAATATAAAAATACCGTTTGGGTAGCCGACGTGGTGCTGAACCTGATACATGTCGATAAAATAAAACCTAATGGAGCATCCTTTACGGCTTCGAGGATTTTTGAAAACAAAGACTTTTTGGCGAGTACTGATAGGGCTTTCAGGCCAGTCAATATGAGCGTTGGCCCCGATGGCTCGTTATATGTTATTGATATTCATCGAAAGGTGATAGAACACCCCGAGTGGATTCCTGATGAAATCGAGAAAACATTAGACCTCAATGCGGGTAAAAACCAAGGTAGAAT
>NZ_JBMLRC010000080.1:0-16839 GCF_049241225.1 Emticicia sp. | reverse complement strand
TGACAGCCAATGAAGTGGTAGAGGCTTTGCAAAATAGTACCGCTTCATTACGAGAAAGCATTCTGAAAATTGCCGAAAATTATATCTCTGAAAATGAAACTATTTTGATGAAAATCTTGGAATTACTGCAAGATTCAGACGCTCGTGTGCGTATGCAAGCGGCTTTGAGTTTAAGTACTCTGCCCGAAAATCATCCTTTTTATCAGAAAAACCAGTCAAAACTGCTCAATGCATTAGCTCAATCGACACAACTATCTACCGATGAGTGGAATATAGCGGCAGTGACTTTGGCGGCCCAAAATAAAACAGCTCAACTTTTCTCGCAAATTGCACAAGAAAAACGTCCTAATTCGGCTTTGCTCGCTTCTTTGGCTTTGAATACTTCGGGTTCAGTTGATGAAGTGGTTTCGGTGTTATCGAGTCTTCAATCATCCAATCTTTCAGATAAAGACCGAGCATTTGTGATGAAACAGTTAGCTCAAAATATGGGCAAAATTGAGGGAAAAGCTATTGAAAATCAGTTGGAATCTCTCGAAAAAAATGCACAATTAGATTTATTGACTCAACTGGCATCAGTACGGCAAAAGCTAAAATTAAAGCCTGCTCCCCAATTTTTGCAGTATAGCAATGAGTCCGCAAAAAATGTACTGAATACCTCGTTGCCAGATTCGGTTCGGGTGCAATATCTATCTTTGCTTGATTTTGTGCCTTATTCTCAAAAATCAACAATTTTATTTGAATGTCTGAAAAATAACCAACCGCTCAAGTTGCAAGAAAACGCTTTGCGACAGCTTTCAAATTACAGAGAAAAAGAAATTGGCAGTAAAGTGGTAGCCATGTGGAAAGACCTGAGTCCACAAACCCGCCGTTATTCGAGTGATTTATTGCTCTACATTGAATCAAACCACGATGCCTTGCTCACTGGTCTTGAAACAGGTATCATCAATATCGGCGAAATGAATTTTGACCTCGAAAGAAGACGTACTTTACTTTGGTGGACAGATGACGAAAACACCAAACGCCGAGCCAAAAAGCTTTTCAGCGACGCGGGCGTGAGTAATCGTCAAGCCGCTATGGACAAAATGAAACCAGCACTCACTCTCAAAGCAAATGCCCTAAATGGTGAAAAAGTATTTAGTAACACCTGTGCTTCTTGCCATAAATACGGCAATATTGGTAACGAAGTAGGGCCTGTTCTGACCGAAATTAGCAGAAAAAGCAAAGCCACAGTTATGCACGATATTCTTGACCCCAACGCCGCCGTTGACCCTAAATATGTGAATCATAGCCTTGAAACCAAAAGCGGAGCAATACACATGGGAATAGTAGCCAACGAAACTGATAAGTCAGTTACGATTCATAAAATTGGTGGTGAAAAAGTAATGATTAGTAAAAGCGATATTAAGTCGTTTCGCTCTTTAGGTACTTCTTTGATGATGGAGGGCTTTGAAAACGCCCTTTCATCTCAGGAAATGGCTGATTTATTGGAATTTTTACAAAAAGGAATTAAGAAATAATAAGAAAACTTAACCGTTATTCATTATTCAATTATTATGTCTAACTCCATTTTAGGTAAGGTACTTTTCGCTTACATAACAGGCGATAAGCAGAACCTCCCAAGAGTGCTACCAAAAGTAAAAAGGAAATCAAACCACCCATTATTTTGAAGCGTTTGTCACGCAGTAGGGTAGTATATTCTTTGTTTACGATGACTTTTTTTATGTTTTCACACCGTTTGTAAGTACAATTTTTCCAATTCATTGGCCGAAATCTCTTTGGCATCAATTACCGAAACCAAGTTTCCTTCTTTCATAATTCCAATGCGATTGGCTACTTCTTTGGCTCTGAAAATATCGTGGGTAGCCATCAGCACGGCCGTCCCGTTTTGAGCCAATTCACGTAAAATTTCTGAAAATTCGTTGGAGGCTTTGGGGTCAAGTCCCGAAGTGGGTTCATCGAGCAAAAGGGCTTTGGCTTTTTTAGCGATGGCAATGGCAATACCTACTTTTTGTCGCATACCTTTTGAATAGCCCCCAACTCGCTGATTGTGAGCGGTATTTTGTAAACCTGCTTTGCTCAAAAAGGAGCTTAATTCTTCTTTTCCGTAAGAAAAACCTGCCAAAGATGAGAAAAACTCCAAGTTTTCGATACCAGAGAGGTTGGGGTATAACATCACCGTTTCGGGAATGTAAGCGAGGTATTTTTTGGTTTCAAGGGCATTTTCTGCTACCAAAACGCCGTTGATACTTGCTGTGCCACCCGAAGGCTGAATAAAGCCCAAAAAGCAATTAATGGTGGTAGTTTTACCCGCACCATTTTGTCCCAACAAGGCAAATATTTCGCCTTCATTGATAGTCAGATTCAGACTGTTTAGAGCCGTTTGCTCTCCATAAGTTTTAGTTAAATTCTTTGCTTGTAACATATATTTTAGATTTACGATTAATTCGATTTTTGATTGACGATTGTTTTTGCTTTAAATCTGTGAAAATCAGCGTTTCGCAGAATCCGTTTCATCAGCGTGTCATCATGTCTTTATTAAATTTTAACTTTTCATTTTTATTCTTATTTTTGTACACAAAATGTGTGTATAATGCTTACAATTCAATTACGTAATCTTCCCGAGAGCCTTTATTTGGCGATTCAGAAATCGGCTATGGCTTCAAAGCGTTCGATGACCAAAGAGGCTATCTTTTTAATAGAAACTGCCTTGAAAGCCAATCATTTGAGTGTAAATCAAGATTCCCCCAAAACTAAAGCTTTATCAGAGTTGAAAAAGCTGGCGAACCAAAATCCATCACCACTCAGCCTTGAGGAAATCAACTCATTTATAAGCGAAGACCGAAACCGATGATTTTAGACACCAATGTTTACCTAAAATTTTGTTTTGAGCCTTCCGAAAAGCTTGAACAACTCATCAGTCAAAACGCACTTTTTGCACCTTCGCTTCTTCGCTTTGAGGTGGTGAATATTTTAAGGAAATACCATTTCTTTAAAAATGTATCTTTAGAGCTGGTTCAGGCTTACGAAAAAAATGTATTTGAGCTAATCGAGGCTTTTGTACCTGATGATGAACTTTTTACTACTGCCAAAGAACTTTCTTTTCACTTAAATCATCCTATTTACGACTGCCTCTTCCTCGCCCTGGCTTTAGAAACTTCTGATATTTTTGCCACTTATGACCAGAAACTTTCTGTCAAAGCTGCCTCACTAAACATTGCTACAATTGACTTAAATGACCTTTAGTAACAGAAATTCTTGTCATTAAATCTGTGAAAATCAGCGTTTCGCAGAATCCACTTCATCCGCGTGCCATTAGGTCTTTAGCAAATTTCAATTTAGCCCAAAACACACACAACAAGTTGATTATCAATAATGGCAAAAACATTTTTAACCAATTGATGTTCGGCCTTTCTTGATAAAATTCTAAACCAAATTTCTCCCAGTTTTCGTCACTAACAGCCGCTTCGGTAAAGATTTTTGGATAGAAATAGAGTCGTTTTTGCTCATGAAAATTTTCCAGTTTTTCGATAAAATTCAGGTAATTATCCATATCCGAAAGACTCAAAGCATTGAGGCTTAATTGTGCATGAATACTCGGAAAAAACATGCCCGCCGTACTGCTAAAGGCATTGCGTTTTTTGAGTTTTTCTTTGAATGCCAGAGCTTCTTTTGCCGCCTCATCGTCGCCCATTTGTTGCATGGCATAGTACCATAACCAACTGTAATCCTTGCCTTCGGGGTGTTTAAATTGGCTAAACTGTGGGTAATGTTGATGAAATTTTGCTACGGTTGGTTCTTTGGGTTCATCCCATTTGTTGTGATAGCCGTCTCGACTTTCCAGAACCGTGCTGAATGCTTCGGGAACAGGATAAAGATTGACCGTAAGGGCATTGATTCCAGCAGGAACCACGATGGTGAGCGTTACCCATGAAAGCAATAAAATCAAGGCATTCTGACTCGAATTTTTATGAAAACTGGCCACCAACCAAGCCAACGCAAACCAAAATCCAACATATAAAATGGCAGTAAGAACAAATGCCAAAAATGCCGCATCGAACGGAATGGCTAAGTAGAATTTGGCAATGATGAGCAACAATACTAAAACCAAAAGCACACTGACAAGCCTAATTAAAATCTTTATTCGCAACATTTTTAGTGGATTTTCCGACTGACTCAATACCAAACTCCAAGTGCCTTCTTCTTTTTCTTCCGAAATCAGATTGAAACAAAACGCAATAATGATAAGCGGAAAAAAGTAAATCAATACGAAACTAAAATCCATGTTTCCGAGCATCTGATACATGGGATTCATCAAATCGGTGGCGTATTTTTGTTCTTCCAGGTTCCGAATTGTAACACTTTGCAGCGAAGGATTAATATCTCGCTGACCAATGGACAAACCTGCTAAATTGGGCATATCATTTACCAACCCAAAACGCACATAATAAAGCAATAAACCAATTTCTTTTGGGTGAAATTCAACATTTTTGGCAATGCTTTCTTGCTGATAATGAGCAGTTTTTTCGATAATTTCCTTGTTTTTATCTAAAAAATGTTTGCCAATATTGAGGCTAATCAAGCCCGCCACAAACAGTATCAAAAGACCCATCATCAAGCCTTTTGAACGAAGAAAGTTTTTTATCAATAATTTAATCATATCCTTATTTTTTGCCACGAATGCACTAATTATTAGTCTTCAATTCGTGAATTAGTGGCTTATTTTTGCCAAGAATGCACGATTTTCTTTCGTGAAATGGTGGCCTATTTATCATTGTACTAAGTATTTAATTCGTGAATTAGTGGCAATCCCTAAAACCACCAGAGTCCATAAAATCAATGAGATAATAGAAATAATTTCGTTTTTAAAGACTTCTACCACACCCAAAAACTGATGATGAAAATCGGGAAAGTCAGACCAGTGTTTTTTGCTGATAATGGCTTTTTTATCGGCCGAAGTTTTTACTTTATTGCCAATGTATTTTATCTGTAATTCGTTCATTGTTTGAGCCAACTTATATCTAAAATCTTCTGCTTGATTCTGAAAATCATTATAGGCCGAGTAATCGGTTCCCGAAAGTGCCATCGATAGGTTTTTGATAGCCATGTAAGGATTCAGAAATGCTGTAAAACGTACCACATTTTGTTGTTTTTGGTAAGTTTCCACCAATTCAGCTTGATGTTTTTTGTAAGTCTCGGCACTGAGTTTTTCACCTTCACGCATGACGTAACCGCTGTAATTGAAAGGTAGTTTGTGCGTAGAATCGACTTTGTAAGCGGTTAGTAATGAGTCTTTTAATGCTTTATAATGCGGGTCGTTAGGGTTGTGGCTATCGCCTTGCTTGATGAGTTCTTGTTCCACTGTGGTATCGAACTCAATCTTTGATGGCGAGGGAAAAAGATTCTGTCCAACCACTTGCGAAACTTTAGGCAACATCAGGGTAAAAAACAACCAAAATCCAATGAGCGAAGTTAGAGCCGACTTGGAAGATTTTGCCTTGGCCGAAACCAAAATAGCCAGTACAGAAAGTGTGAAAAAGTAAGCTAAATAGCTGATGATGAGAAAGAAAAATCGCAGATAGCTTTGCGGATTTTCGGAAGTTAATTCGTTGAAAATCAACAAAATAAAGCCAATAATGACCGATGGAACGAAAATACTCAAAGCCAAAGCAAATAAACCTAGCGATTTGCCCAAAATGAGTTCTTGCCAACTTACGCCCTGCGTGAGTAGAATTCGCAGCGTGCCGTGTTCTCTTTCACGTGCCACCAAATCGAATCCCCAAAAGAAAATGAGTAGGGGCAGTAAAAGTTGCAGAATCATTCCTGCCGAAATTTCACCAAAACGCAGCAATCCATTCGACAAACTGGCTTCTGAAAAGTTGACCGTATTTTGTTTGTGGGCTTCTAAAAAAACGGCATTTCCTACGTAGCTATCCATGCCAAAATCGAAGAAGCTCAACGGAAAACGATTCCTAAATGCCACATAACCATAATGTGCCATGCGATGCGGGTGTTTATCAGGTCGATTTTCCCAACGTTCACGCACTTCGTGGCTGTAATGTTCTACGGTTTCTTGTTGATTTACAAGATTTCTATACCCTGAAAATAGAGCAAATAGCAATAAAACATTAAAAATTCCAATCAGCCAAAGCGTACTGGAATTCTTAGTTTTGCTACTCCAAACCTGTTTTGAAATGAGTTTTAGTATTCTGTTTCGCATTTCTATATTTTTTGCCACGAATGCACGAATGATTGAGTTTCAATTCGTGAATTCGTGGCATATTTTATTTAAAATTTATAAGTCGCCGTCAGCATAAAATTCCTCGGTGCTCCTGGAAACAAACGAGTATAATTCTGAGCTCCAATCCAATACGTTTTATCGAAAATATTGTTCATGTTGAGAGCCATTTGCACATTGCTTTTGCTTGGCGTGTAATAAATAGCTGCATCGAAAGTGGTAAAGGCTGGTACTTCAAACGCTCTACTGAACCACGGAATTCTACTACCTTGGGCGTTCATTCCTGCTCCAATTCCCAAATCTTTGAGTTTAGAGTTACCTCCAAAATTGTAGCGAGTCCAGATATTACCACTATGTTTGGCCACATTTTCTTTGCGTTGATCTACCAATGTTTCGTTGGCATCGGCCATGATTTTAGCATCAATAAAGCTATACGAAGCATTGATTTGCCAGTTGGGCAAGATATATCCAGCTAAATCGGTCTCAAAACCACGACTGCGGTCGGCTCCACGTTGCACCAATAAATCGGGCTTGGTTGGGTCATTGGCACTCATCAAGATATTTTTTTGGTTGATTTCGTACACAGCGGCATTTAAAGTAAATCGCTTTTCGAAAAGCTCAGTTTTTACACCCAATTCTTTCAAATCGCTGATTAATGGTTTGAATGTAGCGGCTGAAGTTGGAGTCCAGAAATAAGCACCAGTGCTTGGCATGAGCGAAACGGTATTCGATTGTGGTTGATAGCCTTCTAAATAAGTACCATATACATTGATGTTCTTGTTTACTTCGTAAGTCAAACCAATTCTCGGAATCAAAGCTGTGTTTTTGAAAGATGCCTCGTTGGGTGCGTTGTAATTAGTGATATCTTCAAACCATTCGTTTCTCAAACTCAACAAAGCAGAGAATTTGCCAATTTTAAGCTGCTCTTGAATGTAAATAGCATCAGTTGTAGTCAATGCTGATGGTACTGCTATACGGCTATTCATGGTGTAATCATTCAAATTTCTGACGGTGTAGGTAGGATTAGTGAGGTCAAAATAATTAACATTTGGTCTTGGTAAAGTTTTACCACCAATCGTAACAGTCTGATAATTAGCTGCATTGGCCACCACGAAACTTCCTGCCACTGAGCCATCTTTCAACAAAAATCCACGAGCAGCGTTTTGTCCGCCACCTTTAAGTTTATTCCAATTCTGTAAGTCATAGCCTACCAAAAGTTTATGCCAAGTTTTGCCCGCATTAAAATTGAAATTAAAGTAAGCGTTTAGGTTATCGGTATTCCACAATTGCTTGCGTTGCACCATTTGCATACCTACCAAACTCGTCACTTCGGCACCCGTGATGTCTCTCGCAAAGGCATTTGTCGTGCGGTGTTCTTGCAAATCTTCCGACCAAGTTTGTTTCATGTACGAGGCATTAAAACTGATTTTTTCACTGAATTTATGCGAAAGATTTGCCATCAAAATCAATTCTTTCGATTTGAAAAAATCGTTGGCTGCTCCTAAATTCAAGCTAATTGGCGTACTATTTAGGTTGGTTTTACCAGCTACTGCCCCGAAAATCGGCTGTCCACGGTCGAGGTTGCCGACCATATTTGAGTAAATCAACTCAGTATTGATGGCAGTTTTATCGCTCGGCAAATAGGTGATAGATGGAGAAATCAAAACCGAATTATTCTTCACCAAATCACGATAAGATTGTGCTTCTTGGTAAGCTCCGTTGATGCGATAAAGCAAGGTTTTTGATTCATTCAATGGGCCTGTAAAATCCAAAGCCCCACGAACTGTGCTGAAACTTCCAGCACTCAGACTCACTTCTCGACGAGTTTCGGCCAAAGGTTTTTTGGTTACCATATTGATACTTCCACCTGGGTCAACACTACTGAAAGTAACCGAAGCTGGGCCTTTCAGCACCTCGACACGCTCTACATTGGTAGTAAGTGGTTGTAAAAAGTAAAACTGGCGGGTACGCATTCCGTTGATAATCTGTCCTTCTTCGTTTTGACTTATTCCTCTGATATTGAATTGGTTATAAAAACTCGAAGGCGAAACCCCCGAGGCGATTTTTACGGCATCGGCCAATTGAAACGCCCCACGGTCGGCAATCAATTCTTTGGTAACGGTGCTGAGAGCCTGCGGCAATTCCTTGTTTTTAATGGCAATTTTGGTGGCTGAAAAACTATAATCAGAGTTGTAATCTTTCTTGGCACGGCCAACTATTTCCACGCTTTGAAGTTCGGTAGCATTAGATTGTAATTTGATAACCAAATTTTGTTCACTGTTGCTAACGACAATGTTTTGTTCAAACTTTTCGTAACCAACTGAGCTTACTACGAGTCGATAGTTTTGGTTCGATAGGTCTTTGAATTCAAAAACACCTTTCAAATCGGTCAGCGTACCTTTAGTTTCGGATGCCGAAATGAGCTTTACGCTGGCATTCACAACAGGTATTTTGCTTTCGTCGGTAATTGTGCCGACCAAAGTATTTTGGGCATTTGCCGCAAAAAACAGCATAAACAAGAGAATTGTACTAAGTAAATTTTTAAGAAGCATAAGACTAATAAATAAAAGTGGTTATTGTTTTAGAGTATTTTTTTGCTGATAATCAGCGGTTTATAGTAAGTATAAATCTATACATTGAAAAATCCACAGGCCATTAGCTTGTGGATTTTTTGTAAAAACATCTATACTTAAAACCTACCTTTTGCTTTAAGTGATGCAATATTATTGCATTATTATTTCATTTGCAACATAATTGCATTTATTTTTGCAACAAAGATGCAATAATTAAAAAGATAACATGAAAAAATTACCCGTTACAGTATTATCTGGCTTTCTTGGAGCTGGAAAAACGACTTTACTCAACCATGTTTTACATAATAAAGAAGGCCTGAAAGTAGCCGTCATTGTGAATGACATGAGCGAAGTAAATATTGATGCCCAACTGGTGGCCAAAGAAAATACACTTTCTCGCACCGAAGAAAAACTCGTAGAGATGAGCAATGGCTGTATTTGCTGTACTTTGCGAGAAGATTTGATGATTGAAGTAGAAAAATTGGCCAAAGAAAAACGTTTCGATTATTTGTTGATTGAATCGACTGGGATTTCTGAACCCGTGCCTGTTGCTCAAACATTTAGTTTTGTTGATGAAGAAAATGGCATTGATTTATCGAAATGGTCGTACATTGACTCGATGGTTACGGTAGTAGATGCTTTTAATTTTGGAAAAGATTTTGGCTCGGCCGATACCGTGAAAAGTCGAAAAATGAACGAAGTTGAGCAAGATTACCGCACAATTGTAAATTTACTGACCGACCAAGTTGAGTTTGCCGATATCATTATTCTCAACAAAACCGATTTGATTACGCCTTTTCAGCTGGGCGAATTGAAAGCGATTATTAAGTCTTTAAACCCTGTTGCAAAAATCATCGAATCGTCGTTTTCTAAGGTAAACCCTAACGAAATTATCAATACAGGTTTGTTTGATTATGAAAAGGCCGAACAATCGGCGGGCTGGATTCAAGAATTAGCGAATCGTGAAAATGGAATTGGTCATAACCCAGAAACGCTCGAATATGGCATTGGAAGTTTTGTTTTTCGCGATAAACGCCCCTTTCACCCCGAACGCTTCTGGAATTATCTGACCGAAAATTGGCATGCTGGCATTATTCGCTCAAAAGGTTTGTTTTGGATAGCTTCTCGTCCCGACGAAGCATTGAACTGGAGTCAGGCGGGTGGTTCGCTTCGGGCAGAAGGGGCAGGCGTTTGGTGGGCAAGTATGCCGTTCAACGAGCGAACTCGATATGGTGCTTTCGTTGAAAATCAAAAAGAAATTGAAAGTAGATGGGATAAACGTTTCGGCGACCGACAAAATGAATTAGTAATTATCGGACAAGATTTAAACGAAGGTGTGATTAGATTTGAATTGGAAGAATGTATTTGTACAGAAGAAGAAATCAAACGAATGGAACAAAAAGGAAGATTCAAAGACCCATTCCCTAAAAGTATGTAAGCTTTATTCAAATACAGGTGTATGCTACCTTCAAGTATGAAATCTATCAAAATTCAATTGTTGTCAAAGTAGAGAAGTTTAAAACTTAACTCATCGGAGAAAAACAGGCTTTTAGCCATTTATCAATATATGCTCTTTTATAACATATATCATATTCATTGTCGTTTTTGGGTGATGTATTATCAGCCTGACTGAATAATTTTGCGATAAGCTACTCATCAAACAAAGACTTGATGTATGAATTGTTATGCCAAACGAAGCACGTATAGAGAAATAAAAAGCAAGTAGACCGCGGCTAAATACATTATAATGTAAGTAAGTATAAAGTATGATTTAGTTCCTTCCCGGTCAAAATCCAAATAGTACATTACTTGAAGCATCGAAGCAATCTTAAGCCAGTTTTTGATGAAACGCTTCACAAAAATATTCAAACCAGTAAGGGAGCGGAGCTTACTGTACGGAGTTGAAGTGGTTGCCTTGAAAACGAACAAAAAAATCAAATACTAGTTTTCTATTGCTCAACTTCACAATCAAACATGATACGTATACACGAAAAAGTCAGGAAAAATAGAATAAAAGAAATATTTTTTGAATCCACATGTCAAAATAAAATAGTACTTTAAAAAGAAAAGAAAATAAATAACTAAGATTATGGACCGTATAATAAATAACAAGATTAAATTTTGGTTTTGAGGATAATAGTGGCAAATTTTGTCATTGTTAATATTGGAAAATAGATCAACCGTAATTTTGTATAATTAAATCTTCAAAAGCAATGTCAATTACATCTATCAAATTTTCATCTATCAGAAAAACCTTTCTGGTATCCGCACTTGCTCTCGGGTTAGTAAACTGTAAAAGTGACAAAGTTGAAGTTGAAGAAGTTTTCGACTTTAGCAAAACCTTTACCGGTGCAGTAGTAACGCCCATCACGGTTACTAAGCCAGCTCCAACAACCTATACCCCTGGTAGTCTAACCGTCCCTGCTGCTTTTACAGCCTTAGCTACCTCTGCAACTAGTGGTACACCTCCTGCAGAATTGACAGCAACTGCATCTAAAATAAGCCCTGCTTTAGAAAGTGCTGCAACTGCTGCCCTAACACCAGCGGTTTTAGCTGATTTGGCAGCTGGAAAGGCTGTCTCAGCAGATGTACAGAAAGTACTTGGTGATGTTGTTAAGGCAGCTGATTTAAGTGCATTTTTACCTACCAAGGTGGCACCAGCAGTAGATGGCAAAGCTATTAGTGGAAGAATTGCCGGAAGCTCAGGCAAGATAAACACCATCAATGGTGGTACCGAAACTTTCAGTACTGCTAATGCCTGTGATGATGCAATAAAAAAAGCATTCGATGACGCCATTAAAGTTTTAGATGATGGTTTAGCAGCTGAGTTGGCTAAAGTAAAAGCTGCCTACGATGAGAATATTAAAGCAGCGGTAGTAACCACCGAAAAACAAAACGCACTCAAAAGAAGAGATGACCAATTGGTAATTATAAATAAATTCTTAGCCGACGGCTTAAAGCTTGGTGCAAAATTTACTCCAATTATTGTTGCTATCTATTACGAATTTTATAAAGCCAACGAAGAAGTTTATAACAACGAAATCAAAGGTTTAGATGCAAAAGCAAAAGCAATAACTGATAAAGCTAATGCAGCCAGAGATGCTGACACCAAAAAAGCTACGGATGATCACAAAACTAAGATTGATGATCTGAAAAAGATTTTTGACAAAGAAAAAGAAAAATGTCATAATCAAGGTGGTGGAAAATAATGCACAATATCTGATGTCGAATAAACAAGCCAAAAAAACAGCATTTGTTTTATTTTTGATGGTTTTTTGGCTTGTTTCTGAGAATGCACTCGCTCAAAGAAACATTTCTGGTAAGCCCGGATATTTCAATGTCCCTTCGGCAGCAAGCATTGAAGATGGTCTGCTTTGCTTTGGTTATACTTATAATCCCCGAGCATACAGCCTCAGAAGCCCAGGCAAACTACCCGAGCAAATCTTGTATGCCAATCTTGTTCTTTTTCCCAATGTAGATGTTACTTTTTCATTGCTACAAATGAGAAGCAATGGAAAAAGACTCAAAAGCGAGGCACTCGGCGATCGGCAGTTTGATATCCGATGGCGAGCAATAGAAGAGAAAAAGTATAGACCTTCTATCGCATTAGTGATGACCAATCCTTTTACTTTAGATGGAGCTATGGTAACTCAAGCAATAGTTGCCACAAAAAACTTTGAGATTAGTCAAGTGTTGACGGCCCAACTAACTGGAGGCTATGGCTCTGAATATTATTTTGGGAGAAATGTAGGGCCAACCAATAACGGTAACATTTTTTCTAAGTTTGTCTTAAGAAAAAAATCAGCCGACCGCTATAACAATGGCTATTTGGTGGGGGCATTTGCTGGAGGTAAAATAACCTTCAAAAACAAGATTGGGGTAATGGCCGAATGGGATGGTTTAAAATTGAATGGCGGTGCTTTTGTTCAGTTGTTTAAGCATATAAATTTTCAGGCTGGTATGTTAAACGGAGACCAATGGATGTTTGGAGCCTCCTTTCAAGGTAATTTAAATCCTAGAAATCAAGAATAAGTTGTGAAAAAAATAGGACTAGTCATAATACTTCTTGTCACATTGATAGATACTAGCAATGCCCAAAAAGTATTAAAATCTTTTGAAAACACAGCTACGGTTGATAGTGTGATTTACTTTGAAAATAGAACATTGCGTAGCCAGGTAGTTAACTTTGCTAACTTGAAGAAAGCAGCTTACAAAGTGGCTATACCAATGATCCACGGAATTCCGGTAGCAGAATATAGTCTTAATCAATTAGGTGATATACAAATCGATGAGGCAGAAAGGTCTCCCCGAGATCTGAGAAGTACCTTTCTGGACTATAAATTAGATTTTGTTTTGTTACCTCAATTTTCTGCGAGTTTCGGTAATCCCGAAAAAGCAGTGGCAAACCAAACCAATTTATTACTCAATACCAACTTTGTTTTGCCTTTAGGATTTTCTCTTTACACAGGAATTACATTTCCGTTAATCAATAATCTCAATAGCCAACCTTTAAACATCAGGCCCGCTCCAACTTTCTTAAGCCAATTTATTGGACTCAGAAGGTTTCAGTATATTTCTTGGTCAGCCGGACTCTTTTATCAAGATCGATACGGTGTCGATTTTCAATACCAGAGAGCAAATCCGAATGCGAATGTATCCTATGGCTTAGACATCAATTACTCAGGTGTGTATTATATTTATCCAGGTAGAAACTTTCGATACACCGGTTTCACCGACTTTTCTGCTTTGGCCAATGCCTCTTGGCGATGGCAGAAATACAACACGATATTTCGTCTTACAGCCGGAAGGTTTTTATACAAAGATACTGGAGCAAAGATTGATTTAGTGAGGCAATTTAAAAAAGCAGATATTGGTTTTTTTGGCATTATGACCACCAATGGCAATACCATAGGCCTACACCTTGCCTTTGCCATTGCCCCGGGAACCATTGCACAAAACAAACACCTAAGGTTACGAACCACCGAAGAGTTTGCTTGGGATTACTTCTATGATAGTGGCTTCTCTATTGGTGAAAGATTCAGGACCAATTTTCAGTTAGACGAACGTCTTTCTTTGTATCATAAAGATTACTGGGAGCAGTTTCAAAACCATAAAAAATGATTGCCTGCAGAAAAATCTGTGATAAATTTTAATCTTAAATATGGTATCAAATATGCAAAAAAAACATTCTCAATTTCTTGATTTTAAAAAAGGTTGTCTATACAAGTGATCGAGAGCTTGGCATTCCAAAACAGAAACTAATTTATCAATTCCAAACTTTTTACCGACTCTTTTGCTAGTGTTTACTTAGAATTATATTAGATTTGTTAAATTTAATATGACAACAAAAACACTAACACGATGAAAAAAATGATTATGCACTTCTCACATAAGATAGCAAAAAAGATATCTGCCTTAGGTTTTCTTTTTTCAACTTTATTTTTCTTTCAATCATGTATCACCACACCACCGATAGCATATTTTCAAACGAGTGATTCTTTGAAATTTAAACAATTAAAAAAAATTCAACCAACTATTACCCGTATTCAACGCAATGATATTTTGGCCATCACAGTTGGCTCTCTTAACCAAGAATCCAACGAAATCATGAATTTTGCCAATGTCAATGCACTGACAACTACCAGTTTTCCTGGGCAATTAATTGGTGGACAACGGAATCAGCCTTTAGGTTATTTGGTTGATTCTTCAGGGCATGTAGAAGTGCCTTTTGTTGGGAGATTAAAACTCTTGGATATGACGCTCGAAGAGGCAGCCAATGCAGTAAGAGCCGAAGTGGTAAAATCATTAAAGGAGCCGGCCATCAATGTGAGGTTCTTAAATCATAAGTTCTCGGTTTTGGGTGAAGTGGGCCGCCCGGGCACCTACAATTTACTCGATGACCGCACCACCTTGCCCGAAGCACTGGCAATGTCCGGAGATTTGACCATCTATGGTAGCCGAACAAACATAATGGTATTACGGGAGAATAAAGGCGTTAGAGAGATTGCACGGCTCAATCTACTTACGCAAGAAGTATTCAATTCGCCCTATTATTACCTCCAAAATGGCGACTTGATTTACATCGAACCCATTAAGGCAAAAGGTACTTTCAACGACCAACGCTTACAGTTGATACCTATCTATACGGGTATTGCCACCACGGCGGTGGTTGTATTGAGCTTGCTAGTAAACATTTTAAAATAAACGCTGATGATTAACTAACCACATAGACACCGATGGCATAGACAATTTCTTCGTGAACCTCCATGCCCTCTGTGCCTCCGTGGTCAAACAAAAACTAAACTCATAAGACACAAGAATGAATAACTTTGAACTTTGGCAAGAAAAAGAAGACGACTTTGATTTAAGACTATTTTTTTTAAAATACCTTCGTTATTGGTATTGGTTTGTGTTGGCACTCATCACAACACTCGGAGGGGCGTATCTCTATCTACAGTATGCCGTGCCTATCTATAAAGTATCGGCAACCTTGCTTATCAAAGATGAAAAGAAAGGCTCGAGTAGCAGCAATGAGATTCTGAAAGAGCTCGATATGTTTAGTGGCAGCAAAATAGTTGAAAACGAAATCGAGGTATTGAAATCTAAAGTATTGGCCGAAAAAGTAATCGATGACCTCAACCTGACCGTTTCGTACTACAAAGAAGGCTGGTTGCGTGATGCAGAATTATTCAAAAAAAGCCCTATCACCCTCAACTATGTGAGCCTCAAGGATATTGCCTACGAAGACCCATTGTATATCCGAACCATTGACGCTCAAAACTTTGAATTGCTCGATGAAAATAAATCAGTGATTGGTAAATATATCTATACACAAGCACTCAACAATAGCTACGGCAGCTTTAGGGTGTTTCTGACCAATCCCAAAGCCAAAAGTGGAGAAATCATTAAGGTTCGCTTTGTACGCCGAGAAAGTTTAGTTCAATCCTTTGTAACCAAGATTCAGGTTGAGCTTATTAACCAAAAAAGCACCGTACTTCAATTATCCCTCGAAGATGCCGTACCCGAAAAAGGCAAAGTAATTCTATCGAAATTGATTGATGCCTACACCTACTCTTCACTAGAAGATAAAAATAGTGAGGCTACCAATACACTCCGCTTCATCGGTGAGCGTTTGCAGTTGATTACGGGCGAGCTAAAGGATGTGGAAAAAGATGTAGAGCAATACAAAACCTCGCAGGGAATCACGGATCTGAGTGCCGAGGGTAATTTATTTCTCGAAAAAGTAAAAGACAATGATGCCAAGCTCAGCGAGGTAGATATCCAACTGAAGGTATTAGAAGGCGTAGAGCGTTATTTGGCCAGTGGACAAAACAATGTAGCTCCGGCAACCTTGATGGTCAATGACCCGATTCTCACTTCATTTATCGAAAAATTGGGTGAGCTCGAACTCCAGAAGGAGAAAACCGCCCGCACGGTTCAGCCCGGTAATCCATTTTTGGAAACCATCAATACCCAAATTGCCAATACCAAGCAAGCAATTAGAGAAAACGTGGCCAACCAAAAAAGAGGCCTCGTGATTACCCGTAATGGCCTACAGGGCAATAATAACCGTTTTGAAAGTGCCATTCGCACCATCCCACGCAAAGAGCGTGAGTTTGTCAATATCCAACGCCAGCAAAACATCAAAGAAAGCCTATATTTATTGCTGTTGCAAAAGCGTGAAGAAACGGCCCTATCTTATGCCTCAACCGTGACCGATAGCCGAGTAGTAGATACACCTCACTCAACGCCTCGGCCGGTAAAACCAACACCCAATATCATTTATTTGATTGCCTTATTGGCCGGAGTAATTCTACCAGCTGCAGTAATCAATATTCGGGAGTTATTGAATGACAAAGTGCAATCGCGGAAAGAAATTGAAAATGCAACGGGTATCACAATTTTTGGCGAGATCGGTCTCAAACCCAAAGATAATGTGGGCTCTTTGGTTGATTTATCGAGCCGCAGTTTTATTTCGGAGCAGTTCCGTACACTCCGCACCAACCTACAGTATGTCAATACCAACAAAGG
>NZ_JBMLRC010000079.1:0-1390 GCF_049241225.1 Emticicia sp. | reverse complement strand
CATTGCGTGAAAAAGGCGTTCTGATTATTGGAAGTGGCTCGTTGATACATAATTTACAAATATTGGGTCAGAAAATGAGTATGGGAGATATGACGCCATTTGGTTGGGAACCCGAATACGATGCTTGGATAAAAAAGCAAATTGATGAACGTAATGTGGCGAACGTAATCAACTACGAAACAAGCCATAAACTCGGAAAAATGGCTGCACCAACGCCTGACCATTTTGTGCCTGTTTTGTATAGTTTGGGGCTGATGGATGCCAAAGACGAACTCAATTATTTTTACGAAGGAAAACCAAATCTGCCAGCCTTCAGTGAGCGAAGTTTTATTTTTAGTTGATGGTGGTTTATGGGTGACACACTTCGTTTTTTATGAAGTGTGTCATTTCATTTCTTGATAACTGCGAACAGGATGTTCGCACCACATTAAACATATTTCTTCCATTTAAAATAAATCCAAAGACCAATAGAAATACCAACCATACTGCCGAGCGTGTAGAAATAGCCATTTGGGTGATGAAGCTCAGGCATATTATCGAAATTCATGCCGTAAATACCCGCAATGAAGGTCAGAGGCATGAAAATAGCGGTAAAAACGGTGAGTGTTTTCATGACCGAATTCATTTTATTACTCAAACTTGTGAGGTAAATATTCTGAATATTTTCAATCATTTCTCGGTACGATTCAATCGTTTCGAGGGTTTGCATAATATGGTCATACACATCACGCAAGTAAATGATTGTGCTGGTTTGAATCAAATCAGAAGTATCACGAGTAAGTGAGCCGAAAATATCTCGGAGTGGCAAAACTGCTTTGCGAATTTGCATCAATTCACGGCGAAGTTCGTAGAGTGCCGTTTGGTCGTCTCGGTGCGGATTTTCGATGATTTTTATTTCTAATTCCTCCAGTTTTTCACTAAATTTTTCGAGAACAACGAAGTAATTATCCACCACCAAATCGCAGAGCGAATAAAATAAATAATCAGCTTTGCCTTTGCGAGTTTTGCCTACCGACGCTTTTAGACGAGCAAAAATCGGAGCAAAAACATCAGATTTGTGCATTTCTTGAAACGAAACTACGTAGTTTCTGCCCAAAACGAGTGCTACGTGTTCGGTTTCAACTTCGTTGAGGGCTTCGTTGAATTGTAGCATTTTCATTATCACAAATATATTTTGCTCGCCGAAATGCTCCAGTTTGGGTTTCTGCTCGGTGTTTAGTACATCTTCGAGCAAAAGTGGGTGTAAATGATACTGTTTGCCTATTTCTTCAACAATTTGTACTTCATGCACGCCATCAACATCGAGCCAATTGACGTGGTTTTCGATGGGCGAAAGCTTACATTCACTGATAGATTTTACTTCTTTTTGCTGATAAATTTCATCATTAAA
>NZ_JBMLRC010000078.1:5674-8099 GCF_049241225.1 Emticicia sp. | reverse complement strand
TTTGCAAAATCCGCTCAAAAATATAGATACATTGATAATTTATGTATATTTTTCGACAAATATATTTTCGCATACTTACGCTTACCATTATTCACATCAATCCTTATATTATATGACCGAAAACTTACCTGACGAAACTCCTTTAGATGCTAATGCTGACGACTCTCAATCTTCACAACCCATCGAAAATAACCTTAAAACCGAGCCAGAAAGTACTCCTGAAGCACCAATTCATGAAGACCCCGAACCGCAAGACCCCGAACCTCCGACCGAACCCCCTGTAGCAACAAAAGTGGTTTCGACACCGATTTATCATGAACCCTGGGCTTTATCATTTCATGGCGAAGGCTCAAAGTATTTTGTGATTCGACTCATCAATGCCATTTTGCAGGTTATTACCTTCAATTTTTATTATCCGTGGGCAAAGGCCGCTAAACTCAATTATCTATACGAACAAACAGAGTTTGCAGGAAGCCGTTTCAAATTTCACGGAACTGGCAAAGAAATGTTTATTGGCTACCTGAAAATGTTGGCTATTATTATTGTTATTTATGGTGGTTTTTGGTGGGCAAAAGGCAACGAACAGGTTTTGCTAAGCTTTTTACTTTTATACGGAGGCTTAATTTTAGTTTATCCATTGGCTATTCACGGAACGGCAAAATATCGTCTTTCACGTACATCGTGGCGAGGTATTTTCTTTGGATATCGTGGCGAATTGGGCGAACTATTTGCTAAATTCTTTATAGGAATCCTTGTTTCATTATTTACGCTTGGTATTTATTGGTCGTGGGTGGAGGTTGATTTACGAAAATACGTAACCAAGAATGTTCGCTTTGGAAGTGTTGAGTTCGATTTTGTCGGAAAAGGAATAGATTTATTTCTGATAAAGCTCAAATACGTGATTTTCTTATTTGCGGCAGTTGTTTTTGGGGTTATTCTGATGTTTGTAATGGGTTTATTTGGAGCAGGAATGGCAAGCATGATGAACCCAGAAAATTTGAAACCCTCAGTAGGACTTGTAATTTGGTTTTTTGCTTTATACTTGTTTTTTCTCGCAGTTCTCGGTTCAATTGCTTTATTGCGTCAGCGAGAAATATTTCAGTATTACGCCCAAAACACCTTCTTGTGGCAAAATGAGCAATGGCACGGTGTAAAACTTAATATGTCGTTTATGGATTTATTGCAGTTGAGTATTACTAATATGTTGCTTATTATTGTGACGTTTGGTATTGCCACGCCGTTCGTCGAAATCCGAACTTTGCATTTTATCATGCCTCGCTTAGAAGTTGATGGTTCGTTTGACCCTGACTCACTCACACAAACCGAAAGCGACTACCGTGATGCCATGGGCGAAGACGTGGGCGATTGGTTAGATATTGATTTGGCGTAAGAACCCGCTTTTAAATGATATTTTGACGCTAATAAAAAATGATAACTGTTTACTGATAACTGCTCACTGAATGGAAGCAATATATTATGATGGAAAAACCAGCCAGCCTTACGATGCTCAAGTGAGTATTTTAGGAAATTCGTTGACAATCAGCTACGAAAATGGACAGGTTGTATGGGCTATTACTCAGATTGATTATAGTTCTTTTACGGGTAAAGGAAAAACTATGCTGAAATATGGTGAGTTTCCGCACCAATACCTCGAGTTTCCGATTGATTCGCCACTTTTTTCGGCTTTAGAAAACCATTTACCTAAACGTCGAGAAGGTTTTTGGGCATTTGCCAATGAGCTGGCAGGGGCGGGTTTTCGAGGTATACTGATTACGATTGCCATTTTTGTGTCCATTACGGTGGGCTTTTACTTCTTATTACTGCCCAAAATTGCCGAATATGCTGCCTCACAAATTCCAGTCGAAGCAGAAATCGAACTCGGGAAGCAATTCTACGATAGTTTTGTAGGCGAGATGGAAGTTGACGAAAAACGCACGCAAGACCTACAAGCATTTGCCCAAAAGATTGATTTTCAGACCGAATACCCGCTTAAATTTACGGTTGTGAAAGATAAGCAAGTCAATGCGTTTGCTTTGCCAGGTGGAAATGTGGTGGTATTTGATGCTATTCTTGAAAAAATGAAGACCCCCGAAGAGTTGGCCGCACTGCTTTCTCATGAGGTCACTCACGTAAAAGAACGCCATTCTTTGAAGGGCTTGGCCAGAAGCTTGGCTGGTTCGATGGTTGTTTCGGTAGTGGTTGGCGATATGAACGCCATCGGTAATATATTGGTGAGCCAAGCCAGCAATATTTATGAGTTGGGGTTTACGAGAGATATGGAAAAAGAGGCTGATTTAGAAGGACTCGAAATCATGTACCATAATAAGCTCGACCCTGCTGGTATGATTCACTTAATGGAACGCCTACACGAAGAAGAAAAAAGATACGGAGTAGATAAAATGCCTGCTTACCTTAATTCTCACCC
>NZ_JBMLRC010000078.1:3588-5574 GCF_049241225.1 Emticicia sp. | reverse complement strand
AAATCGAAGGCAGCTTTTCTATTTCTCAAAATTTCTTCATCACTTTCACGAGCATTTTGGCAATAACTGCATTGCCTTTATCGGCAGGGTGTAAGCCATCATAAGTCATATTGATTGACTCAGTAGGGTAGGGGTATTCGTCTTTTTCGGGGTTGAATGGCACATCAACATAATCAGGGTATTTAAAGTTTTTATACTCGCCCGTTTTTGGGTCTTTCAATCGCTTGAAGTTGACCATGTTTTTTTGCGTAATTCCACTTTTATTGAAAAGGTCAACGACAGGAATATTTTCGATTTTTGCAATATTCACTAATGCTTCTGCAAATTGTGCCAAATTTTGCTCATTTTTAGGTTTATAAGAGCCATAAGCATTGTTTTTGGCATTGGCTATATACACAAAATCGCCACGCTGAAGAGGTGTAATCAAGATAATTTTTGCAGTGGGGTTCAGGCTTTTTAATTTATCAATAATGATTCTGAATGAGCCATGAACCGTATTATTGCCAGTATTATTCTGATAATCTTCGAGTTTACCGAGTGGACGCCCTCGCCACCAATCGTTCGTTCCGAGAAATACAGAATATACATCGGCCGAAACCAAGCCAAGTTCATTGATTTTTTCGGCAATTCCGCCCGAAGTCCAGCCATTATGCCCTTGATTGATAACTTTTATGTACGGAAGTTTCTCCGTGACCCTTGTCATGTAGCCTTTCGCTACTCGATTGCCAGTTTGTTCGGGGTGGTCGTTGAGATACGTAATTGAGTCGCCGATGGCAACCCACGTGATTTCTTTAGGTTTGAAGGATAAAAAGCCAAGAAGAATCAGGCTGAGAAAGAGTACTTTTTTCATTTTTGGTTGAATAGTTTTATAAAAACAAAGCTATTCAGAAAACTAAAAAAATGTCATAAAAACGGAACAAAATTATTTCTTTGCTCCGTTTTCTACTTCTTCTAACCTAAAAGTAACCATTTGCTTGATTAGCTCAAAAGGCATCGGTTGGTTCAGCGGAAACTGAATTGAACCTTTACCGACTTTGTATTTTGTAAGTGCCTCCTGAAAAGCCACATTACCCGATGGCAGAGCATAAAAACCAATGTGGTTTTTGAAAGCCGCAAAATAAACCAGTACTTTACCTTGCTTGAAAGCGGGCATATTATAGCTGATAGTTTCTTGGGCTTCGGGGGCTGCTTCTTTGATACAGCTACGAATTTGATTCAAGATTTCGCCCACCTCTGGACTATAATCAGCAATATATTGGTCGATGTTTTGATAGGTTTTCTTTTCCATCTTTTGTGTAAATGTTTTATACAAAATTATGGAAAAAGAGTGATTAATAATTGTTGCAAAAACGACTATTTAAGGGGGTGTTTGCGACAGATTTACTTCGTATAGCAGAACGACCCGTAATTGCCTGTGCTATTTTGTTGGGCATAAAAATTAATCGATTGTATTTGGCTGGCATTGGGTACATCGGCAACGAATAGCGAGTCGTTGCTGGTATTGTCAAAGCTTAGGGTGAATTGTTGGGTTGTGCCATCGTTGAACGTAACTGAGGCATTGACCATGAAATCGCTTGGCGACCAAAATGAGGTTGGTAAATTGACACTTACTTTACAACCGCACATCATTTTTACATACACCGATATTTCGGTATTGCTCGGAGGAGTATTGGGCTCTAATAAAAGCCCTGGCACAATGACGGTAATTTTATAAAACTGCTGTTCTGGAATCAACCAAACTTCTTGCGAAAGACTGAGACTTTTGCCTGATGGAGTTGGAATACTGACGCTTAAAGTAGCTAATTCGGGGGCTTCGGGTAGAGAAAAAGCATTGCTAAGCCCCATAATTGTATTGATATTGGCCGTCAGATAATTGACTGATGGATTTTGTCCTGCCTCCGACGTGGGCGTTAAAATCGGCATCGGTGAGCTACTTCCTGCTGTAAATGTGGGCGAAATAACGCCATCGTTAGTGCTGGCAATGAC
>NZ_JBMLRC010000078.1:0-3488 GCF_049241225.1 Emticicia sp. | reverse complement strand
TCATCAAAAACTTAGCTTTTTCTTGATTTTATTTCTTTTTGGATAGCATTTAGGCTCGCGAGGTTGATGATGAGCATGGGTAATAAAACTGAAGGCACGACAGTCATGGCACTAAAACCTTGTCGAATTGCCAAAAAAACTACGGCAAACACCGCCACCATAAGTAAACCCACTATTGCCGAGGTAGCTTTTTTTGCGTTTTTAGCTTTGGTTTCGAGTTCTTCTAAGGTCATTTTAGCGTAAGGGTTTTCTTTCATTTCGGATAAACGTTTGAGTTAGATTTCGACAAATATACTTATAAAACTGAGTTGAATAGCTTCAATGAAGACGTAAATTCATCGTTAGTCCCATTTTTTCATAAAGTATTTCGTACTTTTGTACTTCATTTCGAATCAAATAAAAATTATCAATACGAAATATCGTATGAGAAAGAAAATTGAAATTCTGTCACCAGCCAAAAACCTGATTCAAGGAATGGCCGCCATCAATGCAGGGGCAGATGCTGTATATATTGGAGCTCCGCAGTTTGGGGCAAGAACCAACGCCACCAATTCGGTTGAAGACATTGCCGAAATGGTGCGTTATGCTCACTTATTCAAGGCACAAGTTTTTGTGGTTATCAATACAATTTTGTACGATGACGAACTGAATCAATGCAAAAAACTGATTCATGAACTCTACGATATTGGCGTTGATGCCCTCATTGTGCAAGACATGGCCATTATGGAAATGGATTTGCCGCCAATCGTGATTCACGCCAGTACGCAAGCCAATAACCGTGACCCAAAACATGTGAAGTTTTTGGCCGATGCAGGTATGAAACGTGCGGTTTTGGCTCGTGAGCTGAACCTCGACCAAGTGCGTGAAATCCACGAAGCGACTGATATCGAACTCGAATTCTTTGTTTCGGGGGCATTGTGTGTGTCGTTTAGTGGCAATTGTTACATGAGTATTGCGGGCGGCGAGCGTAGTGCCAATCGTGGTTCGTGTGCCCAAAACTGCCGCTTGCCTTATCAGTTGATTGACGGAACTGGCAAAACGCTCATTGCAAATAGTCATTTGTTGTCAATCAAAGATTTAGATTTAAGCGACCAACTTCCCAACCTCATCGAAGCGGGTGTTTGTTCGTTCAAAATCGAAGGGCGTTTGAAAGATATTGTTTATGTAAAAAACAATACTTCGTTTTTGAGGAAGAAATTAGACTCTTTCTTGGAAGCTAATGCCGAAAAATACCAAAAAGCATCGTCGGGTAGAACTTTCTACAACTTCGAGCCAGAAATGGACAGAAGTTTCAACCGTGGCTATACCGATTATTTTGTAAACAAACGCAAAGAGAAAATCGGAAACTGGGAAAGTCCAAAATCGCAGGGGCAGTATATCGGAAAAGTGCTTGAAATAAAAGCCAATGGCTATATTATTGAAAATTATGAGAAGCTAAATAATGGTGATGGACTTTATTTCATCAATGCCGATGGCGAAGCCGATGGAGCTCAAATTAATATCATTTTCAATAATATTGTTATTCCAAATACTTTCAAGCCGTTGCCCATTGGTACACTTATCTACCGAAACTCTGATGCGGAGTTCAATAAAATGGTAGAAAAAGAAAACAGTGCGGTGCGTAAAATTGGTGTGAAACTATACTTTACCGAAACTGCCGATGGTTTCCAGCTAAAAGCCATTGACGAAGACGGACACCACAATACGGTGAGTATGCAAGCCGAGAAAGTGCTGGCAAATTCGGCCGAATCGGTGATTCCGAATATCAAGAAAAATTTAGCTAAGACAGGAAACACACCGTTTATTGTTGATGATATTGAAGTAGATTTTTCGGGAAATTGGTTTTTACCAATCTCGAAAGTAAACGAAATCAGAAGAGAAGTTTTAGAGCAACTCGTAGATATTCGGGTGAAAGAATACCACCGAGAAACTTTCCAGATTCAGAAAACCGACCACCCGTATCCAGTACAAAAGTTAGATTACACTTACAACGTATCGAATAAATTGGCGAGAGCCTTTTATAAACGACACGGCGTAACGGAAATCGAAAAAGCTTTTGAACTACAATGGGACCCAGGCAAAGCACGAGTAATGACCACCAAATATTGCGTGAAATATGAATTGGGCAAATGTGCGAGATTCCAACGTGAAACAATGGGCGAGAAATTGGTGGAACCGCTCACGCTCAAACACGGTGAAAACGAATACAAATTGAAGTTTAATTGCAAGCCTTGCGAAATGGAAATTTGGGAAAAAGATGCCGAGTTAGAATTTGAAGACGAAGACGAGCAATTGGGCTGGTTTAGTAAATAAGATTACAAGTAAGCATAAAAACCGTCTGATACTTGATGTCAGACGGTTTTTTTATGGCTTTAAAAGCTCTTTCACTAAACTTAATTCTTCCACTGTTTCTGAATCTAAATTCTTATTCTCGGCCATAATTTTATCTATTTTTATCAAAAATTTGCTTTTGACATCGGCGTCATTGAGCCAATTGGATATGATTTTATTAATGGATTCTTCTTCGTTTTGAGTTTCAAAATAACTGGAGGTTTGATAATTGAATTCGTTAATAATAAAATCCTTGAATTGCAGAGTGCTTTCAATATTTTCTGCATTTGTCCACGCATCTAAGATAGGTTTTAGAGGAAAATGTGCAACTCCAAACATTGTCAAATATGCTGAAATATCATCACCTTCGGGCGAATAGGGGTAGTACGATAAACACTTTTTAAAGAATTCGACCGAAAAATTTTGTAATAATTGTAATTCTTCGCTTGTCCAACGCTCGGGTTTGTGGAGGTCTAATCGCATAAAAACTTCCTCTGTTGAGGCACAAGGAAAGTCGAAATTACGGACAAGTTCTAAAACCCTTGGAAGAAAATGTTTCATCTCCCAAAGTTCTCGGTCGGTATAACCTCTTGCTGATTCAAAATAACCTGACCTTAAAACCGAACTCGAAATTTCTCGTAAAGGAGTATTCACTAATCGGGCTTCATCGGCATCACTAACACAGCACTGTTTGCACACATCTAAGGTTTGCCCGATTGTGTAGTTTTCAAAAAGTTTATACGATTTTTCTACGATTTCTTCGAGTAACATTTGGTTTCTTAATTGATAATTTCCCCTGTATTTTTAGCTAAAGCGTCTTTCCATCGGGCTATTTCTTCGGGTGTTTGCCTTACCCAATCGCTTACTTCTCCAACAATTTTTAGCGGAGATTTGCTACGATACGAACGAGTTGGATTCCCTGGAAATTTTTTATCAGTAACATTCGGGTCATTTTCAAATTCTCCAGTTGGCTCAACGATATAGACACGCTGTGGGCCATCGCCTTGTGCTAAGGCAGCCGCAAGCCCAGCTCCGTTGGGCAGTGCTGTGAAGTAAATATGATTCATTATGATTTCGGGTTTGTAGTTTGACCGAAACCCCGCCGTGAGTAAATCGCCTACTTGTAAGTCAGCTTTTGTGCCGTGATAAAATGGGCC
>NZ_JBMLRC010000077.1:59302-66339 GCF_049241225.1 Emticicia sp. | reverse complement strand
CTTTCCCGCTACTAAATCCACACAACTTTTATCTTTAATATTTTATTTCTATATACATTACAAAATTTGTTTGCAAAAAGTTGCATCAAACTTCGATTTTTTTTGCATTTTTATTTATGCCTCAAAGATAAAACAAAAATATATGTTGATACAAGTATTTTTTCATATTTTTCTCTTTGATGACACAAACTTATAAAGAATCTTATGCAAATGCAACAAAAAAAAATAAATTTTATTGTACGAAACTATAAAAATATTTTTTTTATTGAGCGGTATCAGAAAAAAGGATAAGCTTCACACCTCTTCTGAAACAAAATTAGAATTTTATTTGATGATTCCTAAGCATTGAGCGTTTTATTTTTCTGTGTATCAATCTATTTTAGTTGATAATATTTATGGGTTTTTTATTTTTGAAAAGCCACTTATATAAGTCAGTCAAAAGTTCTAATTGTACGCTTGCTCCTAAGCTATAATAAAGCCCATTGTAATTTTCTGGAATATTTCTTTGATGCAGTGCATATCGATACCCTCCTTGAACGGCCAAACCTCCCCAGCGGGTAGCTTTCCAGCCTATATAAACACCTGCCTGAATCGGAACAAAATAATCTTTTCGTTTCCAAATCCTAATCTCGTCCAAAATCCCTACGTTTTCGTTTTTTGAAGCACCAATTCCGACTTCAACTGGTACACTCACTCTCCATCGTTTATTGTTAACAAAGTTTTTCCAGTACATTAAACTGAAAAAATATAGATCAGTTTTGGTGTAATAGTCAAGATTTACTCGTTTAGCTGCTGTTTTTCGTAAGTCGAGTAGGCGTAAGTACGAATTGAAGTTGAGCCAATAGTAGCCCAGGGTTATCTGATTTCGTTTTCTACCTAAAATAATTCCGGTATTTACCCCCCAAATATTTACACGTTGTTCTTTAATGATTGAGCTGCGGGCATCCCAGTTGATGGCATAACTAAGCCGTGGTCGTAGACTATCTGGATGATTTAAGACTACTGTATCGGTGTTTATAGTTTGAGAGTAAAGTTTGGAATAAAGTAATAACAATAATATGCATAGAAATCTGCCAAACACGTTGATTTCTTTAAATCTGAAAGCTATTATATAGTTTATTTTCTTCACAAATGACTCGTTAGACTTAGTTTTAAACGCAATTATTTACGGTATATTATTCTATTTGGTCTCGACAAGGATTAAAAAAATATTAAATCATAAAAAAAGCCCCATATTTTTAAATAAGGGCTTTGATCAACATGAAATTTCAAAGGAATTATTTTTTCTTACCCTTTTGTGCTTTGGCTTTCACCTCTTGATAAGCCTTGAATTGCTCAGGTGTGAAGATTTTTTCGAGTTCTTTATCTTTCTTCGCTTCCAGTGCTTCCATTTTTTCTTTGGCATTGGCTATTTGGGCTGGGGTTGGTTGCGTGCTTCCAAATTCCCTCTTGATAAGCTCGTATAGGTCTTTACGTTGGTAAGCATAATCTTCGTTGAGCGATGAAACCAATATTTCTTGCTCTTCGTTCAACTTAAATTTCTTTACCATAATTCGGGTTTCTTCTTTTGCTACTTCGTCGGGGTCGGGTGGTGGTTTTGGTTTTCCATTATCAAAGCTTGGGTTATTGAAGGCACTGTTATTGCCTCGCCCGAAACCTCCACCTCCGAAGCCACCGCCATAATATTGAGCATAGCTACTCAAGATACAACTCATAACGAGGATTGTTGAAAGTGCTATTTTTCTTGCATGTTTCATCATCATATTTGTCATTAATTTTAAGGTCATCTGATAGCTCAAATTTAATACATTCTCGTGATTTTATGGAGTTTACACCTATTTTTTACATTAAAAAAGCCCAAATTAGCAAACTAATCGGGCTTTGGGTAGGTAAGTTACATTGTTTTATCGGCTCAGTCGGTAGAATCCGTTGAGTTTTATTCCCAATTGCCAGTTTTCTTGCTGGTATGAAATTGGTTTTATTTGGGTGATAAAATATGGACTTAACTGAATAGAATACTTTTGCCAACGCTTTTCGATACCTGTCGAAAAAAGCAAATTATTGAAAATTGGAGCGTTACCTCGAATGCTAAATCGGTTATGGTAGTCGTCTCGGAATGAACTTTGATGATTATAAGACACAAACTGACGGCTGTAAACATCAAGATTGCTACCAGTGGTAAACAAAACCGTAAAATTTTTGGCCAAAGGTAGGCGGTAGTTGAGATAAAAAGGAACTTTCAAAAGTGCCTGATTGATATGAATATCGTTGATTTGGCTATTATCTCTGATGCGTGACTCGTATTCTTTTCTGAAATCTTTTTTGGTATCTCTTCTAAATTCTTCTTCATCATCAAAGTCTTCGTCGTCTAAAAATGTTGCGAAGCCAATTCCCGTAGTGATACTCCATCGTTTGCTTATCAAAATATCGGTCAGAACATTGAAACCACCGTATTCGTGGGCCATTTCTACTCCAAAACCAACTCTGTATTTTAGATTTGGCAGAGCTACAGTTGGAAATTTGAATGATTTCTTCTCTTGAATTTTGATGGCTGATTTTGGTAGTGTAAAATTCCTATTTGTTAGGTCAAAAGCCGCTTTATTTTCATTAAAATTGTAGCTCCGATGAGATAAATAGGCATCGTTAAAGCTCAAACTTTCAATTTCTTTAGCCACCGACTCAGGTGTTGAAATTGGTAATGCTAAATTGACAGAATTGGCTGAAGTTTGTTCAGGTATTTCAAAATTTGATTTTATAATATTTGTATTTTTCTGAGATGCCGTACTTTCATTTACTGCTTCAGTATTATATTTTGTCGCTACATTTCGTCTTGTGTCTTTTCTCTCTAATGCATCAGCTTCTCTGACTTTAGCATCGTTTTTATCTGTATTATTTTTGCTTAAATTTCTTGTAAGTTGTTCTTTATCAGTTGGTTTAATACTGTTTTTGGCATCTTTTCTTGCTTCATTCACAAACTTTTGAGCAGGGTTCAGAATAGTATTTTTTGAGATTGTCTCTTCCGATAATTCACTTTCGTTGTTTGCTGGTATCTGCATATATTTTGTAACAAAAACAGTATCTGTTTTTTCGACTATAATCTCTTTCGGAGTAATAGTCGTAGCTGTGGAGTCAGCTTTTGCATGCTCCAATTGGGTAGTCAGAACTGATATTTGATTTAGTAAAGATTTATTCTCATAGGTTTTATAAACGGTTGTTGTTAGTAATGTGACGATGATTAAAGCTCCGACCGAGTAAGTAAAAACATGGCCAAAACGCTGCCAAAAACTCAGAGGTATGTGCTGGCCGACATAGCTCTGAATTCGGTCGATTTCTTGCTCGTTGAAAGGTGGATGAAAGTTCTCAACTTTACGTCTGAACTCTTCATCAAATTTGTCAGTTTTCATTGAATTTATTTTTTCGAACTGCGTAAATATCAAATAAATGCGGATAATGCACTCTTATCATTTCTTGTAATTTTATGCGGGCATCTTGTAGGTTCGATTTTGAAGTTCCTTCTTGAATACCCAATTTTTCGGCAATTTCCTTGTGTTTATAGCCTTCAACCACATAAAGCATAAAAACCATGCGATACATCGGCGAAAGTTTTCTGACAAGCCCCATGATTTCTTCGGTTGATAATTGGCTAATTATATCATCATCAAAATCAGGTACTTCTACTTCATCAATGGCAATGTGTAGTTGGTATTTTTTATTGCTTCGGTAATAGTCGATGGCAGTATTTACCATTATCGTCCTGACCCATGCTTTGAATGGCTGTGAAACATCGTATTTGGGTAGGTTGGTAAATATTTTCAGAAAGCCATCGTTGATGATTTCTTCGAGTTCTTGGTCGTTACTCGAATATCGTGAGCAGACGCTCTTGGAATACCCCAAAAAGAGTTTGATGAGCGTTCGTTGGGCCTGACCGTTATTGTCAATACAAGCCTTAATTACGCTGTCGAGGTTATCTTCCGAAAATGTCTTCTTCTTAAAAAACAAGTTTATACGATTTAGTTTAGGTGTCTGACTCTTATTACGATTGTATGGCGAAAAGGGTGGGGTAAAATAAAAAAAATCTCTCCCCACCTTTTTTTGTGGGTCTGCGTAATGGAGAATGAAACCAAATTATTAATACAAAATAAATGAATTTTATGAGAAAGTATGGAAAAATGATGATTTTGTGTGTGGCTTTAGGCTTAGGCTGGTCTGGAAGTTTGATGGCTCAAGATTCTACGAAATCAGAGATGAAAACCATTTTTGGGACAAAAAAAGCAAAGTTAAAAGTAAATTATCTGGGTCTTTATCTTGCACCAGAGTATCAGTACGGGCAGTTGGGAAGCGGAACTACCTCATTGAGTGGTGCAGCGTTGATGTTACAGTTCAATAAAAAGTTTGCTATCGGAGCAACGGGTTTTGGTAGTTTTCGTAATCGAAATAATACCGACCAAAACGCACAATTTGGTGGCTTGAAAATGGAATATACCGTGAAGCCTGATGCGGCAGTACACGTTTCGTTTCCGTTAGTGGTTGGCATTGGTGGTAATGGGTTTGATTTTGATGATGATGACCGAGGCGGCAAAGGTCGTGACCGCGACTTTGATGATATCTTTGATAACGATGGGCGTCATAATATGAGCCGAATCATTCAACCGGGTATAAATGTGGAAGCTAATTTATCTCGTTATGCTAAATTTTATGTTGGAGCAAATTATCGTTTTGCTTTTAATAATCATTCAACAAATACTACTGATTTAAGTGGTTTTGCGGCAAATGCTGGCCTAAAACTCGGTATTTTTGATTATAACTTGAAGAAAAAGGCTAAGAAAACCAATAACCCTGAAGAGAATAAGATTTAATTATTTTTAAATTTTTTATGAAGATGCAACCAATTTAAAGTACGTCTTCGTCCTTGTGTTATATTCCAAAAATTGTTTTAGTTGGGGCCTCAACTATTTTTCCTAAACCTTGTTTTGGACTAACTTTTCAATCATTAAAACCATTCAAAACAGATGAAAAAAGTAGTTGTATTAGCATTTTTTGCTCTTGGGAGCGTATATTTTATTGCTTGTAATAGAGACACAATAAGTCCGGATTCTATGTCGGTTGATGAAGTTTCGGCCGCTACAACTGATTCTACTAAAAAGCGTAAACCAAAAGGTGATTCATTGCATAAACGCCACGGAGATTCTTTGAAACATGGGGGTAAAGATAGCCTACATGTAAAAATGCCAAAAGATTCTTTGAAGGTAAAACCCGATTCGCTTGGGCATAAGCCTAAAAAGAAAAAAGGGAAATGATTTTATTATAATTTATTTAGAATTCTGAGCTAAACTCAGAATTCTTTTGATTTGTATAGAGATAGTACATTCACTGAGTTTATATCACATTTTTCATGCACGAACAACAATCATTGCTCGGTTTTCTTTCCGTGGCATTTTTGGCAGGAGTAGCCAATCTTTTCATGCCTTGTATCTACCCGATTATGCCGATGACGGTTAGTTATTTTACTAAACAGACCGATGGCTCACGCAAAGCCATGTTTTATGGTTTTTCAATCATGTTTGTTTTTGCTCTGATTGGCTTCGTGACAATGGCTTTTGGAGCTCCTTTCCTCAATTTTATAAGTACTCACTGGTTGCCGAATCTTATTTTCTTTGTTATTTTTATTGTTTTTGGAATATCGCTTTTGGGTGCTTTCGAGATTGTGTTGCCGCACCAATTCGTCAATCGCATTGATGGAATGTCGGAAAGTGGTGGTTGGTTGGGTATTTTCTTTATGGCCCTTACTTTGGTGGTAGTTTCGTTTTCGTGTACCGCTCCGTTTGTGGGGTCGTTATTGATTTTGGCTGCACAGGGCGAAGTCTGGCGACCTTTATGGGGAATGTTGGCATTTGGATTGCCTTTCGGATTAGTTTTTACGCTCTTGGCAATGTTTCCACAATGGCTCAAAAGTATGCCAAAATCGGGTGGTTGGATGAACGAAATGAAGGCAGTCATGGGTTTTGCCGAATTTGCTCTGGCACTAAAATTCTTGAGCAACATCGACCAAGCTTATCATTTTGATTTACTTCATCGCAATACTTTCTTGATTTTTTGGATTATCATTTTCGGCCTCATTGCATTTTATATTGCCGGTTTTATCAGATTGCCGAAAGATAATCAAGTAAAGACTTATCATTGGTCGAGAGTAGTTTTTAGTGCTTTATTTTTCATCTTTACGTTTTATCTGATTCCCGGTGTGGTGCAAGATAAACCGCTCGAATTACTTTCTGGTATTTTGCCGCCACAAGATAATAAATCTGAGTTAGCAGGAGTGCCATCTGAAAAACTTCGGCCGATGCCACATGGTTTATCTGGGTTTGTCGATTATGATGATGCTTTGGCTTATGCCAAGGAAGTAAACAAGCCACTTTTACTCGATTTTACGGGTTATGCTTGTGCAAATTGCCGTAAAATGGAAGAAAATGTTTGGGTAAAGCCCGAAGTTTTAGAGCGGCTCAAAAAAGATTACGTAATAGCCTCGCTTTACGTTGATGATAAAAAAGAGTTACCCAAAGAAAAACATTATACTTCAACCTACGATGATGAACTAAAAACAACCGTAGGTGATAAAAACATGGATTTGGAGATTACGAGGTTCAACAACAATGCCCAACCATATTATGCAGTAGTTGATGCTAGTGGCAAAACAGTAGTTAATCCGATAGGGTATTCGAGCGTTGAAGACTTCGTGAAATTTTTAGAAGAAGGTAAAAAGAAATGGTAATTTCAATCAACCTTTTTTCAATTGGCTTCGTCTTTGAATTAAAGTAGTTTTAAAGAAATAAAATTTATACCCCACTCATTTGCGAGCGGACACGTATTACAATATTATCAACCGTTATTTATTAAAATAGAGAAATCATGACACGTTACGAGTTTTTGAAATCAGCAGGTTTTAGTGGGGCAGCCTTAATGGCTCTTCTTACTTCATGTGTAAGAGAAGACGATAAGTATGTAAATGCTTTGACGATTTCGCCAGATGGCACAGCTACTGG
>NZ_JBMLRC010000077.1:10780-59202 GCF_049241225.1 Emticicia sp. | reverse complement strand
ACTACTGGCACTACTACTGGCACTACAACGGGCACAACCACTGGAACAACTACTGGAACTACCACAACGACTTCAAATGTGTCAGGTATTATAACTACCGAAGAACTAAATAAAATTACAAGTACTAAACTAAAAATTGATCTTACTTCTACAACTTATGCGAAGCTGAAAACAGTAGGAGGGTATATGGTGGTGAGCAATATCGTTGTGGCCTTATCTAAAGCCAACACATACATAGCAGCTACGGTGACTTGTTCTCATGAACCCAAAAAACAAGTGATATACTACAATAATGAGTGGTATTGTACTGCTCACGGAGCAAGATTTTCGTTGACAGGTGCAGGACTCAATGGTAATGGGAGAGCTGGGCTTACAGTCTATAAAGTAGCAACTGATGGCAAGACCTTGGTTGTTTATTGATAGTTTTGAAAAACCGTTAAACTAAACTGAAAAATGAAATTTTTAAGCATTCTCCTCACATTCTTCTTGTTTGAAGGTGCTCCGCAATGGGGCAATGATTTCGAAAAGGCAAAATCTGATGCCATTCAGAATCATAAATATATTGTGATTAATTTTTCTGGCTCTGATTGGTGTGGACCATGTATCAAACTCAAAAGAGATATCTTGGATTCTCCTGAATTTTTAAATTACGCCACCTCAAATTTAGCTTTGGTTCGTGCCGATTTTCCAAGATTAAAGAAAAATCAATTGGATAAAAAGCAAACGGCTATGAACGAAGCACTCGCCGAAAAGTATAATCAAGAAGGAAAGTTTCCGCTCACGGTTTTGGTAGGAGCAGATGGGAAGGTTTTGAAAGAGTGGGACGGCTACCCAGCAGGTATCACAACCGAAACTTTTATTCAAGAAATTCAGTCGATTATCAATGCTCGCAAGTAAGGTTCATCATAAAACACTTCGTTTAATGGGTAATCGCTTTACTATTACGGTAGTAGATGACGATGCTCAATGGGCCGAACAACAAATTGATGGAGCCATTGCAGAAGTTAGTCGAATCGAAAAATTGCTGACTACCTTCAGCAGTGATAGCCAAACCAACCAAATCAACGAAAATGCAGGTATCAGACCAGTAAGTGTTGATAAAGAGGTATTTGATATAATTCAGCGTTCGCTCCGCATATCGGCTCTCACCGATGGGGCTTTTGATATAACCTACGGCTCAATCGACAAACGTTTTTGGAATTTTGATAAAGAAATGACTTCGCTTCCCGATGCTGAATCAGCCAAAGAGTCGGTGAGATTAATCAATTATCAGAATGTTATTTTAGATGCCCAAAACCAGACAGTTTTCTTGAAAGAAAAAGGTATGAGAATTGGTTTTGGTGGAATCGGGAAAGGATACGCTGCCGAACGAGCCAAACAATTATTGATAAAAAACGGAGTAAAGAGTGGAATAGTAAACGCCGCAGGCGACCTAAGCACTTGGGGGAACCAGCCCAACGGAAAACCTTGGACAATTGCCATTGCCGACCCCGATACTCAAAATAAAGCTTTTTCTTACCTTAATATTAGTGGAGTAGCGGTGGCAACTTCGGGAAATTACGAAAAGTATGTAGTCATTGATGGAAAAAAGTATTCACATACGATTGACCCAAAGACTGGTTTTCCAGTGTCGGGAATTAAAAGTGTAACGATTATTTGTCCCAATGCCGAATTAGCCGATGCAATGGCTACACCCATCACTGTTTTAGGAGTTGACGCAGGTCTGGGCCTTATCAACCAAATGCAGCAGATTGCTTGCATCATCATCGACGACGACAATAATATATATACATCAAACAACATTAATGTTTCATAAAAATGAAATCAATCAAAACAGCCCCTTTCCCTAAATCCCTTTCCCCGATAAAGAAAGGGATTTGCATTGCTTATTTATTGTATTCAATGACTTCGTGTGTAGCGGTGAAAGAGTACCAGAAAAATCGCATCAATGATTCCGAAATGGAACTTGCTGCACGAAAAGCCGAGAAGTTTGAAACAAGCTTTTATCTCTACCGAGAGGGTGCTTCTGGTGCCAATGGTGGGAAAAGTGGTGGTGGTTGCGGTTGTAACTAACACCGTGAAACGAAGTTTTACTTCGTTCAAATGCTTGATAATATAATAGTTGTAAGTGGTTTTTCACTACTTATAATGAGCTAAAAATTAAAATAGTCGAATTCAATTGAATCCTTCTCGGCTATAAAAAAAACTTTTCCTCTATGAAAAAAGTAACATTAGCGATTGGTTTGTACGTGGGCATTTTAAGCGGAGCCTATGGTCAGTATGATGAAACCAAATTTATATTTAAAAATAAAAAGACCGAAACAACCAACAAAAACTCTATGCCCACATCGAGCAAAGAGTATAAATTGAGCTCAAAGCCCGAAGCCGAAAGTGGTTTCCGGACATTGAAACTCGAGGAAGTAAACTTTGTTTCGGCATATTATAACCAAGATGGTAATCACTCAGCTGTAACGGGTGGAGTCGGAACCGAAAAACTAATCGATTTTGCTAATTCAATAGATTTGAAATTATCGTTTACTGATAAAAAAGGTCGCAAGCACTCAATTATTGGCGAAGCAGCCATTGATTATTATTCGTCGGCTTCTTCGGATAAGATTGACCCCCGCTCCGTATCATCAGCTTCGATGTCAGATGTTCACTTTTACCCAACACTATCTTGGAGTAGAAAAGATGATAAAAAACATAATTCGGTGGGTGCGAGTTTTTCGTATTCGACCGAATGGGATTATCAATCTTACGGTGGAAACCTAAGTTTTTCAAAATCATCGAAAGATAATAATACCGAATTGAGCGTAAAACTCGGGGCATTTTTTGATACTTGGTCGGTTATTTTACCTTATGAAGTACGTCCAGATGGCTATGGCTCGGGTGCGGAAGGCGACCAAAATATCGACTATAAACGACGAAATTCATACAATTTATCAATTGGTGTTTCGCAGATTATAGATAAGCGTTTACAAGTGATGGCAGTCGTTGAGCCGTCTTATCAAGAAGGGCTTTTGAGTACACCTTACCACCGAGTTTATTTTACAGACGGCACATTGAAGGTTGAAAAATTGCCTGGAACTCGTGCAAAATTGCCAGTTGGTTTGCGTGCCAGCTATTTCTTGGGTGATAGATTTATTATTCGCTCGTTTTATCGTTATTATCAGGATAACTGGGGCATGAAAGCCCATACCATAAGCGTTGAGGTGCCAGTAAAGATAACTTCGTTTGTGTCGGTTACACCGCACTATCGCTTTAATAGCCAAACTGCTGTTGATTATTTTGCACCAATCAATAGTCATAAACTTACTGAAACTTACTATACCTCTGACTTTGATATTTCAGATTTTAGAAGTGCGTTTTGGGGGGCAGGGGTCAGAATTGCTCCGCCAGATGGTGTTTTAGGTATCAAACACTGGAATACCGCCGAGTTACGTTATGGGCATTATAACCGAAGCAATGGCATGGTTGCTCATATAATTACGCTTAGTGCTAAGTTTAAATAACAATAATGTAAAGAGTAGTGTGTGTATGAATTTAAATAGAGGTTGTTTGCTCATAGTATTATTAATTGGAGTTCATTTTAAAACATTTTCACAGTTAGATTCACAAAAGTCTATTCGGAATTTGGTTTATCT
Source organism: Emticicia sp. (assembly GCF_049241225.1). Taxonomy (NCBI): domain Bacteria; kingdom Pseudomonadati; phylum Bacteroidota; class Cytophagia; order Cytophagales; family Leadbetterellaceae; genus Emticicia; species Emticicia sp. The sequence continues at coordinate 55,558 of NZ_JBMLRC010000077.1, read as the reverse complement.
CGAAGCCTTCGGGGCTGGTGGCTACGGTTCATTAAACTATGAGCGAATAATTTTCAAACAAAGAAATCAACTCACACCTAATCTAAAAGTTGGTGTTCGTCTGGGTATTAGCACGTTTCATCTCAAAGATTTTAACAATAAATTTAATCCAGATGTTATCATTCCTGTATCGGTCAACGCCATTTTTGGAAAAACGCATCATCTTGAACTCGGATTTGGGCAGACCTTATCGAATGTGACCCAAACTAATAACATGACGTTTGCCGTTGAACGACAAACAACTCTTGATTCTCATTTTACTGCTGGTTATCGTTATCAGAAATCGGAGCGAGGTATCATTTTTCGCTTAAACTATTCACCTATTATTTCATCTGACAAGTTATATAACTCATGGTTTGGGTTGTCAATAGGTTATGGTTTTTAACGAAATTTTATGAAAAAACTTCTTTTGTTTTCGCTAATAAGTTTGCTTTTCAGTTGTGAGCAAGAATCAGAAATTTTTGATGTTGTCAATCTCAATCGCAACTATATTACGGTTTTGGGGCATGGTGGAATGGGAATTTCGTCGGCCTATCCAATCAATACGTATGAGTCAATTATAAATTGCTTGAATATCGGTACTGATGGGAGCGAGATAGATATACAGTTGACCAAAGATAGCGTTTTGGTGGCGTTTCATGACTCGGATTTGAGCGAAAAAACTAATCTGACAGGTTCGGTCAGCCAATATACATTTGCCGAACTTCAGGAAGGTTATTATGACGAAATGCCCTATAAATCTTATGCGATTATCTCGCTCGACCAACTCTTCTCGAATATCGAAGATTTAACTTCTCATAAATTTACTTTTGATTGTAAACTTTACAATGCAAACAAAAACGATGATGCTTATTTAGGAAGGTTTGCAAATGCCATCGTAAATATTGCTCAGAAATATGGTATTCAGCGAAAACTTCTGATAGAATCGAATGATAAAAACTTTTTGAGTCTTTTGGCTTCAAAAAACGAAAAATTTAAACTTTTTATTTATCCGCAAACTTTTGAAGAAGGTTTGGCTACTGCAACCGAACTGAGTCTGTACGGAATTACGATTGCAAACGACGATATTTCGGCCGCACAACTTGCCGCCGCTCACGATAGAGGTTTTAGAGTAGCCGTTTGGAATGTTCAGACAGAAAACGAAAACATTGAGGCTATCAGAAAGAACCCTGATTTTATTCAGACAGATAAAGTGAAACATTTGGTAGAAACCATGCAAGCCACCGACGAGGCTTTTTACGCTGCAATTCAGCAATGGCAAAGGCCTGATTCGCTTTCACGGAAATGAAATTTTAAGATATAAAGCCACATCAACGCTAATTGATGTGGCTTTATGATTATTTGAAAGCTTCGGGATAGAGTCTTCTTTGTTGATTAGATAGCTTATCTAAAACATCAATTTCAGCTAAATAGCTAATTGTAATTAAAGAAAAAATAATCGGTAGTACAATTGGGTACCAATTTGCCAAATCTGAAAAAGATAAATTGAAAAAGATTTGTAACATTAGTAAGTATGACCCAACAGACGAGCTTAAAATGTAAATATTCTTGAATTGTAGAAGTGGTAACTTAATGCTTCGTTTGATTAAAATTATTTTGCTGATGAGTATTATATTAAAAATAACAATAAGTGCATAGAAAGAGTATATAACCGATGCAAAACTTGTTATTTGAAATGCTTTGTAGCTTACCAAGAAAATCATTAGCAAGAGCAGAATTTTTGGTAGTTTAAAATACTCTACAAAACTTTTTCTGAATAAATTTCTACCTTTAAGTGCTACTTCCATTTCTTTTTGTCCTACCAAGTCGCTGAAACCAAATATTCCAAATTGAGTATAAACTTGTTGCAAAGCAGTTTCAAAATTGACACTACTGGTACTCATTTTCTCTTCAATTGATGTAGCCAAGTGGTCAACCAATTCTGTCTGTACGTCATAATATTCTACATACTTTTTGCGTGTAAAAGCATATAATTCTTCGATTTGAGCTGCGGTTAGTTTCATTGAAATGCAAGTTTAGGATTTAAGATTAGATTAAGGTTTTCGGCAAAAGCACGCAGTTCGGCAATTCTATCAACTGCAATAACATTTCCTTTTGGAGTTATTTTATAGTATTTTCTTACTCGGCCTTCTACCTTTTCAGTTTCTGCTGTTAGTACTTCCTCAGCCTCAAGTTTATGTAAAATCGGATACAATGCTCCCTCAGTTATTTGTATGTCTTCATGGGTTATTTCTTTTACTTTTTGTGTAATTTCATAACCATACATTCGGCCATTGTCGTGTAGTAGTTTTAGAATTATCGTACTAAGGCTACCTTTTATATGTTGATTCATTGCTCATTATTTATTTCGATGAGCAAATATACATAATTTTCTTATACATCAAATTCTTAGGTATTAATTTTTATGCTGCTTCACTCCGTTTTATTAGCTACTGACTCCATTAATACATTCATTCACTCTATTTCGGTAGCGATAGTAGACGATTCGGACGTTATGTATCTGTAAAACTTTTTAGTCAACAACTTTACAAATATCAATCGTTATGAAAAAAATCAAAGCATTATTAGGAGTAACTTTTTTTGTGAGTGCATTATCTTTTGGCGTTATGTCGTGCGATGACAGCGACGAAACACCCGCAGCAAAAGATGTAGTAGATGTGGCCTTAGCCGATAGTCGTTTTTCAACTTTGACCAAACTTTTGACTGATAACGGACTTGTTTCGACGCTTAAAGGTACAGGGCCATTTACGGTTTTTGCTCCAACCAACGATGCGTTTGCAAAAATTGATGCCAGTAAATTAACCAATGCCGAATTGGTAAATATCCTAAAATCTCACGTTGTTAGTGGAAGAGTATTGGCAGCTGATGTGAAATCTGGGGTTGCAACTTCACTTGGTTCGTCGATTTACTTGTCAAAAAATTCTACTGGGGTTTTTATCAATGGCAATAGCCAAGTAACAACTGCCGACGTATCAGCATCAAACGGAGTTATTCACATCATTGATAATGTGATTGTACCACCAACCAAAAACTTAGTAGAAATTGCTCAAGGAAATGCAAATTTCTCTGAATTAGTTTCATTAGTTTTGGCTGCTGACCCTGCCGTGCTTACTGCTTTATCAACCGCTTCGGCAAATGGTTTGACGGTTTTTGCTCCAACAAATGCAGCTTTTACCGAACTTTACAAAACTACACCGAAAGCAACTTTGCTTGCACCAGCCAACAGAGGCTTATTGACAAGTGTATTGTTGTATCACGTAGTACCAGGAAGAGTATTTTCGTCTGATTTACCAAATGTAAGTGGCGAAGTTGGTACTGCTAATACTACTGCAAAACTTACTTTTGATTTAGCAGGTGGAGCGAAAGTAAAAGGAAAAACAAGTGGTAACTCTAACATTACAGCGGTGAATATTCTCGGTACTAACGGAATTATTCACGTAATCGATAAAGTTTTATTACCATAAGAAATAAATAAATAAAAAAGAAGGTCGGAATATTCAATTGAAATATTTCGACCTTCTTTTGCTTTTTATAAAATCAGAGCTTCTGTAAAAACAATTTATCCCGAAATCTGTTATACAACATAGAAACTACCTATTTATTTATTATTACGAAATTGATAAACTGCTTTTTTCTTGAATAAAATAAGTAATAATTAGTCTAAATCTGAGAGACAAATGAGGGGTTTACTATTTGAAGAGAAGGTATCCACAAGCGATAGAATATCGGAGCTTCTGAGAGATTTCAGTGCGGAGATTAAGATACAAAAAGTTGATTCAATCAACGAAAATATAAATTGGCTTAGCTCAATCCAGCCACAGCAAACCGCCAAATCAAATTTCAAAAATCGTTTTTTAGTAAAAACAGGTAATAATATCTTATTTAAAAACATTGATGAGATTGCCTATTTCTTTGCCGAAGATAAAATTGTGTATTTGGTTGCAGTTGATGCCAAACAATATATCATAGATTATCGTTTGGAGCAACTCGAAACGCTGCTGAATCCTCATGTTTTTTATAGAATAAACCGAAAGTTTTTTATTAAAATTGATGCTATTCAGAAAGTTAAACAGCTATCTAATAATCGTTTACAGTTATTTTTGAAGCCAAATTTTGAGCAAGAAATATTTATTAGTAAAGACAAAGCAAAAGAATTTAAGGCTTGGCTCGACCAATGATTAGCTCACTTGTTTTCGCTCAATTAATTCTTTAAAAGTCTTACGGTAAGTATCACTTATTGGAATAAAGCTTTTGCCGATTTGTACTTTTTCTTTGTCGATGGCATCAATGGCATCGAAGGCAATAATGTAAGAATTGTGAATCCTAATGAACTGATTTTGTGGAACGCCACCCGCCGATAATTGGCTTTCTAAACTTTTCATGGTTTGCAGCGTTACTATCTTTTTGAGCGTAGAGTCTTTATCTTTTGTATGAATACAAACATAGTCTTTTAGACCTTCGATATACTGGATTTCGTTGAGGCGAATCTTGACGAGTTTCGTGCCGTCCTTTACAAAGATAAATCCTTGATTATTGTCAGAGCTAACCGTTATTTCCTGCACGATTTTTTCTTGTACAACGGGCTGGCTCGCAGTCAGGCGAATCGTGGCTTTTTCTACGGCTTTCAAGAAGCGTTCTAAGCTAATAGGCTTCAATAAATAATCAAAAACTTCCAATTCATACCCTTCAAGTGCATATTCGGAGTAGGCAGTTGTTAGAATCACCAAAGGTTTTTTTTGCAGGATTTTTAGCAAAGTAATTCCCGTAATTTCAGGCATCTGAATATCCGAAAATAAAATATCTACCGGATTTTCACGCAGAAAATCCAAAGCTGCCAACGAACTCGAAAACGATTTTAGTAAGTTTAGGTGTGGCACTTTCTTTACGTATGCCTCCATGAGGTTTCGAGCCAGAGGTTCGTCTTCGATGATTATACAGGTTAGCATCTGTTGAATGTTTGATGATAAATTGTATCCAGATTTATTGCCGGACACGAGAATTAAGCCAAGTTTAGTTTCAAAACCACGATATAATCTTTGTCGTCTTCGTTTACTACTAACTCATAGTTATTCGGGTAACTAAGTTCCAGACGTCGATTGACGTTCTGTAAGCCAATTCCCGATTTTTCGTTAGTTGTTTCGAGGTTTGGCGGCAATTTACTATTTTCTACACAATATGTGCATTGTTGGCCATTTATATCAATCGAAATATTTACATAAGCATTGTTCATGCTATTGCTTACACCGTGTTTGAAGGCGTTTTCGAGAAACGTAATAAAAATCAGCGGTACAATCTGCACTTCATCGGGGTTTCCCGAAATATCAAATGTAATCGGCACTTGATTATCCAATCGAAGTTTTTCGAGGCTAATATAATTTTTCATATACTCAATTTCCTTGGTCATCGAAACCTTCGGGTGATTTGAATCATAAAGCATATAACGCATCATTTGCGAGAGTTTCTCAATAACCTCGGTCGTATTTGGCGAATTAATCATGGCCAAATAATAAAGATTATTGAGGGTATTGAACAAAAAGTGCGGATTAACCTGAGCTTTCAAGAAGCGTAATTCGGCCGTTAGTTTTTCGTTTTCTATCTCACTTTTCTTGGCTTCTAATTCAAACCAATCTTTTGCAAAACGTAGCATTCCGATAAAAATGGCAATAAAAATTGCTCCAATCGAATGCTGAACTACAAATTTAGTAGAGTACAGAAAACCCTTTGCTTCTTTAATTTCGAGGTAGATAAATCTCTTTAAAAAAATATGACAAGTAATAATTAAGGCGAAGGGAATCAGAAACTCGATTAGGTATTGGCCAAAATTTTTATGAGACAAAAACCGTGGTAAACAAAAAAAGTAATTGATATAGCTGATTAAAGCCATAAAAATTATTTGAGTAGAGGCATCAAAGAATGCTCGTTCATAATTCGGTTCTTCTCCGTGGCGACTAAAGGTGATTTGGTAGAAAAAGAATGAAAAATATAACGCCCAAAAGGATAGGTGTAGTAATAATATTCTGTTGGTCGTTGAACCCCCGATTTTCTTGATGATATGCTGCATTAGTTTCTAATTAAACGATTGCCAAATGTATGTTCGGCTTCATAAATAATATCAAAGTTTGTTTAAAAAGTATATTAAATGCAATAATCAGAGGGCAATTTGGCGTGTTTTCGACTACATTTTCTACAATTCTACTTTCTTAGTCGATGTTTCGGCTCAATTATTCTACACTTCGGCATTGTCGAGTTATCGGCCGAGTTGTCGAGTTGAACGCCGTACTTATCTATTTCTGAAAATTGATTCAAAATTATGTTGTTGATTTGTTGCATAATTCAACAAAGGCACTAAAAACCAAAAACAATTTAGCACCGAAATTCAAAATATTAAATATTACAGCAATGAAAAAGTTATCATCAATATTCACAATAATTATAGCTGCTACCACGCTGGCAACTGCTCAGTTTGGTCCTGGTGGAATGGGCGGAATGGGTGGTGGACAAAGAGGAGATGGCAATGGTCGTCCACAAAATACACAACAAGCCCCTGCTTTTAATTTAGAAGGCAATGCTCCAAAAGGAAATTCAAAAGTTTTTGGTTTTGTGGTAGATGAAAGCGTTTCTACAGCAGTCGAGTTTGCTAACGTAGCTATCTATACAAAAGATACCAAGAAAGTAATCGACGGAACAATTGCCGACGAGAAAGGTAAATTTTCAATGAACCGTGTAGCTGCTGGCGAGTATAACTTAGTGATTACATTTATTGGTTTCAAAGATAAAACCATTGAAATAAAAGTTGAGAAAGGAAAAGATATTGACTTGGGTGTAATTAAACTTGCACAGAGTGTAAAACAATTGGAGGAAGTGACCGTAACGGCCGAGAAATCAATGATTGAAGAGAAAGTTGATAGATTGGTTTATAATGCCGAAAAAGATTTGACATCGAAAGGTGGAGATGCTGCTGATATTTTGCGTAAAGTACCGATGTTATCGGTTGATTTAGATGGTAATGTTTCATTACGTGGCACCTCAAACCTCAGAGTTTTGATTAACAATAAGCCTTCTACAATCGTAGCGAGCAGCATTGCTGACGCTTTGAAGATGATTCCTGCTGATTTGATTAAAACCGTTGAGGTAATTACTTCACCATCAGCCAAATACGATGCCGAAGGCTCGGGTGGTATCATTAATATCATTTTGAAAAAATCTACTCTGCAAGGATTAACTTTGAATATTGATTCGGGTGTGGGTATTCGAGGTTCTAATTTAAGCCTAAACGGTAACTATCGCCAAGGTAAATTAGGTGTAACGTTGGGTGGTTTCGGACGCTTGTTCTACAATAAATCGTTGGTGACATTAGACCAAACTACCGTACAAAATGGTGTTTCGACACTCACCAATCAGAATGTAAATGCTTTTGATAATGGTCTTTTCGGAAGATATAACTTAGGCTTCGATTATGATTTAGCCAAAAATCAGTCGCTTACGGCTTCGGTAGCTTTCGGAACTCGTAATTTTAGTCGTGACCAAGATTTTACCATCAATCAGTTTAAAAACAATGTGGCCTTACCATCTACTTACAGAAGCGTTGATGCCCGTGATTTATCAAATTCGGTAGATATTAACCTCGATTATATCCGAACTTTCAAGCCATCGCAAGAGTTGTCGGTTTCGGGGCAATTTAGCCAAAATAAATTAACTAATAATTTCTTTACTGATTTCTTGAGCGATTCTCAACAACTCGTAAGTCGTCAGCAAAACTTAAATAATAACTTCAATAACGAGATTACGTTACAAACCGATTTCCAGACACCAATCAAACAAAATCAGCAGTTTGAGGTAGGTTTAAAAACTGTGATTCGTCAAGTAGATAGCGATTTTGAGTATTTAGTAGCCAATCCAACGGGTTCGTTTTCGTCGGATGCTCGTAATCCAGCAGGTTTGCTCAATTACAGCCAAAGCATTGCAGCAGGATATGTTTCTTACACTTACTCAACAAAGAATAAATATACATTCAAAGTAGGTACTCGTTATGAATACACTACTATCGAAGCAAACGACCAAAAAAGTGATATCGTGATTCCCGCTTACGGAAATTTAGTGCCAAGCGTAAATATCTCGAAAAGTGTAGGAAAAGCATCAACCTTAAAACTTGCCTACAACAACCGTATTCAACGCCCAGGTTTGCAACAGTTAAATCCGAACCTTAATATTGCAAATCCACAAAGTATTTCGGTTGGAAACCCAACACTGAGACCCGAAGTCTCGAATAACGTTGAGTTGAGTTTAAGTACTAATATCAAGAAAACTTATCTCAATCTATCGGTTTTTGGTCGTCAGACAAACAACTCAATCACACGTATTTCGATGCCATCTGATTCGGTTGTGGGGGCCATTATCACAACTTTTGAAAACATCGGTAAAGAACAAACTTTTGGAACCAACATTTTCGGAAATTTCTTCCTTACTCCAAAATGGACTTTGAATGGTGGTGTTGATATTTACTATAATTACTTGGAAGGTCAGCAAACAGGGTTAGATGGACTCTCATCAAAAATCAGTAATTCGGGTTTTGTAGTGAGTGGTCGTATGCAATCTTCTGTTTCACTTAAAAATGGTTGGGCGATTCAAGCCTTCGGTGGATTCAGAGGAAACCGTGTACAATTACAAGGAAATCAAGGAGGAATGGGAATGTATTCGATTGGTGCAAGAAAAGAATTTGCTAACAAGAAAGGTAGTTTAGGACTTGCCGCTGAAAACTTCTTCGGAATGAGCATGAGAAGTACCCTCACAACACCACAGTTTAATCAAGTAATGTTCAACAAACTTTATAACCAAAACGTAAAATTGACGTTTAGTTATAAAATCGGTAAAATGAAATTTACTCAGACTAAACAATCGAAGGTGAAGAATGATGATGTGAAGTCGGGTGGTGATAATAACAATAATTAATAATAGGGGTAATATAAATAGCAATGGTCTTAGGGAAATGTTCCCTAAGACATTCTCAAAACCCTAAAAGATATTTAAAATTTTTATTTTGATTAGGTTGAAAAATTAGAAGGCTTGTGATTTTCGGCAAGCCCTTTCTTTTTCTCTTATAAAAGTATAATTTAGATTCAACTTTAATGAAGTTTCCAACGTATTCAGTAAAATATTAATATAATTTTTTAAGCAATATATCTTTTGTCTGATTACTCACTTTTCAAAAATTCAACTCTATTAAAACTATGAATCAAGAAATTATCAACCTATTCGACGAGTACACGCACAAACCTCTCACGCGTAGCGATTTTATGGCCCGTTTGGCCAAACTTGCGGGTGGAACTGCCGCGGCAATAGCTATTTTACCTCTTTTGGAAGTAAACTATGCCAACGCCATGACAATAGCCGAAGATGACGAAGATATCACAACCGAGGATATAACTTACGAAGGCGATGGTACAACAATGAAAGCGTATCTGGCTAAACCAAAGAAAATTACTGGTAAAATCGGAGCAGTTTTAGTGATTCACGAAAACCGTGGACTCAACCCACACATCAAAGACGTAACTCGTCGTGTAGCCAAAGCTGGTTATTTGGCTTTGGGTGTTGATGCTCTTTCGCCGTTTGGAGGTACCCCAGCTAATGAAGACGAAGCTCGTGGCTTATTCGCCAAACTTGATGCTCAGAAGAATATCAACAATTTTGTGAAAGGCTTTGATTTCCTACGCTCACTCAAAGAATCAAATGGCAAAACTGCTTGTGTTGGTTTTTGTTGGGGTGGAGCAATGGCCAATCAGATGGCAGTAAATTCTCCGCAGCTTAATGCGGCTGTTGCCTACTATGGTCGTCAGGCCGAAGCTGCCGACGTGCCGAAAATCAAGGCATCGTTGATGCTGCACTACGGTGGACTCGACGAGCGAGTAAATGCCGGTATTCCTGCTTTCGAAGCTGCACTAAAAGCCGAAGGGAAAAAACACGAAATATATATTTACGAGGGGGCTAATCATGCTTTTAATAACGATACAGCACCCACTCGCTACAATGCCGAAGTAGCAAAATTGGCTTGGGAGCGAACACTTCGTTTGTTTAAAGAAACCATTGCCTAATTACGTTTAGTCTATTTCGTTAATAGATTGTTAATGGAGTTAAATTAGTTTGTTAACACATTGTATGTAATTACATTTGTTCTGAGTATTAGTCTAATTATTCATAAGTATTAACCAAAAAAAACACAGTAAAATGAAAAAAATCACAGTACTTGCTTTTGCTTTATTAGCATCGGTTGCATCTTTTGCACAAAAATGGTCACTTGACAAAGCTCACGCTAAAATGACTTTCACTGTTACTCACTTGATGATGTCGGAGGTTGACGGTGTATTTAAAAGTTTCGATGCCACAATCACTTCTTCAAAAGAAGATTTCTCTGATGCAGTATTTGAACTAACGGCTGATATGAAACAAGTATCAACCAACCAAGAAATGCGTGATGGTCACCTTCAAAAAGATGATATGTTTGATACAGCTAAGTTTCCAACATTGACTTTCAAAAGCACAGGAATCACGCCAGCAGGTCCAAAAAAATATAAATTGACTGGAAACCTAACAATGAAAGGAGTTACAAAACCAGTTACTTTAGACCTAACATTGGTAGGTACAGGTACATCGCGTGATGGTAAGAAATTAGTAGGTTTCAAAGCTACTGGTGCAGTAAAACGTACTGACTTCGGTGTTGGTGCAATGCCAAGTGCAGTTGTAGCTGAAGAAGTTGAACTTCGTGCTTCTGGCGAGTTCAAAGCAAACTAATTTAAGGTCTGCACCTTTAATAAAAAAGCATGCTGAGAGTGAATCTCAGTATGCTTTTTTGTTTTTATGATCCTTGTCATATTTTTTGATGAGCCGCTTTCATAGTTTTGCTTATCTAATAAATAAATATGACATCTGTAAACGACCTCATTGATAATTCTAAAATGCTTCAACTGATTACGGAGCGATTAGATACAGCACCCAAGACCAAGAGAATCAATCAATTAGAAATGAATCACGAACTGATTGAGTTAATTTTGGATTTATATAACGATGATGAAAATTTTCCGTTTGAGAAAATGCAGAAGTTTTCGGTGGAAGATATTCTGAATTACTTACAGGCTACTCACCAATATTATTTAAATAAAAAATTACCCGAAATTGAGCAATCGCTTTTGCACATTTTCAGTAAATATGGTCAAAGCCACCAGCTTTTAGCCAGTTTAGCTATTTTCTTTAACGACTATAAAAATAAATTAGTTGACCACATTCGAATGGAGGAAAAACAATTGTTTCCGTATATTCGTCGAATGATTGTAGCGGCCAAAGTGAAACCAGTTTGTGCCGAAAGCCTTGAGATTGATGAGGCATTCTCGATTGAGAAATTTATTGCATCTCACTCGCCAATCGAGGATGAATTGAAAGAAGTCAGCGAAATCATAAAAAAATATTCAGATAATGCAGCCACTCCGCTGCCTTATAAAGTATTCTTGAATCAAGTAGAGTTGTTTGAGCTTGAACTCCGCAAACATGCCATCATCGAAGACCACGTACTCGTGCCAATGGTAGTAGAACTCGAAAAGAAAACCAAACATTCGGCACAGTAAAAAACACATACTGCAAATAAATGCACAAAGCTCGATGATTATTCATCGGGCTTTTTTGTTATCTTTAAACCAGTATTTATGTTTAATCCTTATTTTTTATGAGAACTAAATTTTTTGCTCTGATTGCGTTATTATTATCGGTTTGTCAAACTTTTGCACAACAGACCCCAAAAGGCCTACTTTGGGAAATTTCGGGTAATGGACTTTCTGAACCATCGTATCTTTTCGGAACAATTCATTTGATTTGTCCAGACAAGTTTTTTCTTCCGAAAAACACACAAGAGAAACTTAAAAATACCCAACAGGTTTTTTTAGAAATAGACATGGACGACCCTCAGATGATGATGAAAACACAGAAATTGATGATGTCGAGCGATGGAAAAAAATTGAAAGATATTATGAATGAATCTGATTATAAGGCTTTTAGCGAATATTTCAAGAAGAATGTAGGCATGGATGTGGCGATGTTTGGCACTGCAAAACCGATGCTATATATGAGTCTTGGCCTAATGAAGGCCACTGGTTGCCCAATGCCGAAATCGTACGAAGAATATTTTGTAAAAGAGGCTAAAACTGAAAAAAAAGAAGTGTTAGGCCTCGAAACAATTGAAGACCAAATAGCAATACTCGATAAAGCACCGATTGAGCAACAGGTGGCTTGGTTAATGGAGATGGTTAAAGAAACCGATAATGGCCAAGCAACTTATATGCAAATGATTGATTTATATACTAAACAAGACATTGAAGCATTGACAAAAATGATTTCGGAAAAAATGATCGGAATGAAAGGTGTTGAAGGGGAATTATTGGACAAAAGAAACCAAAACTGGATTCCAGTCATTGAGCAAAATATCAAGCAGAAATCAACTTTTTTTGCAGTAGGAGCGGGACATTTGGGTGGCGAAAAAGGAGTATTGAAACTTTTGCAACAAAAAGGATATACATTGAAGAGTTTGGAGTAAATGATTTTCAAATATCTGAGCAACGAAACAATTACGGCTTATTTATTGCTAATAAGCTACTTAATGCTATATTTGTAAGTATTAAAGCTTTCACAAGTCCTATTTAATTTATAATCAATTGCAATTTAACGAACTTAATCTTCATGATGACGTACTGACGGGAGTGGACGCCATGAATTATTTACAAGTCACTCCGATACAAGAAAAAGCCATTCCGATTATTCTTTCTGGAAAAGATTTGATAGCTTCGGCACAAACAGGCACGGGCAAAACCGCCGCTTATTTGATTCCGATTTTAGATAAAATTAGTCGTGAGCCGAGCGATCACACATCGGCACTTATATTGGTGCCAACCCGTGAGTTGGCCAAACAAATTGATGAACAGATAGAAGGTTTTAGCTATTTTATTCAAGCAACCAGCATAGCAATTTATGGTGGAGGTAAGGGCGAAGACTGGGATCAACAACGCAAGGCCTTGGTAAAAGGAGCAGATATTATTATCGCTACTCCTGGGCGTTTGATGGCACACATGAATTCGGGCGAAGTAAAATTCGATAATCTTAAATGCTTGATTTTAGACGAAGCCGATAAAATGCTCGATATGGGTTTTTCGGAAGATATTCTTTTTGTGTTGAAGCATCTACCGCAAAATCGTCAGAATCTGATGTTTTCGGCTACTATGCCCAAGAAAATAAGAGATTTTGCTGATAAAATACTGAAAAACCCCGAAGAAATCCGTTTGGCAGTTTCAAAACCTGCGGTAGGAATTGACCAACAATTTTATTTAGCTTCCGACGAACAAAAACTTCCTTTATTGATTCATCTGATGAAAAATACGGTAGCCGAATCGGTAATTATATTTACTTCACAGAAAGCTATGATTGATAAGGTTGTGCGAATGTTGAATAGAAATAAATTTGAGGCAAAAGGGATTTCATCGGATAATTCGCAAGAAGACCGTGAAGAATCTTTGCGAGGTTTTAAGAATAAGCAGTTTAAGATTTTGGTTGCTACTGATGTGCTTTCGAGAGGGATTGATATTAATAACTTGAACTTGGTTATAAATATTGATGTACCTCGTGATGCCGAGGATTATATCCACAGGATTGGACGAACAGCCCGAGCCGAAACAACCGGTACAGCTTTTACTTTTATCAATGAAAAAGATCAGTACCGAATTGCTAATATTGAGAAATTGCTTGAAAGAGAGGTAGAAAAACAAAATATCACTGAAAGCTTAGGCTTAGGAAAAGCACCTGAATACAAAGCCGTCCAATCACGGAAACCTTATCGAAAACCAGCTGGGAAAAAGAAATTTTTCAATAAAAAAAATACCAACAAGCAGCCAAATCCACCACAAGGATAATTTTTGGATAGTACAGAAAAATAAAGCGAGCTAATTTTACATTAGCTCGCTTTTATTGTTTAAGGGAATATAAAAATAAAGGTAGTCGGAGACGAAGTTGTCTGCCGACCACATTATTTAATTACACCCCTGTATTTCAGCTTTGAATACAGCTCCCGATTCAAAACCAGGTGTGAGTAAAATACTCTTTCCTGCTTGATAAGTTACATTAGCTGGCGAAGTAACTTTATTACTCGCATTGATTGTGTTCACAGCTTTTCTTGTACTTGTTCCTGTCAAGTTATTAGTTGGATTAACCAGCGAATAACTTAATGGATGAACAGTAACTAAACTCATTGCTGGATTTCCTACAACGACCTGATTCGTAGAGCTTACTCTGATTAGATATTTAGAGCCTTCAACTGTATTTTGTGGAATCAGACAGCTAAGTGTTCCTACTGTATTTGTAGTACCGATCAATACTGGATTTGAGAAACTTCCAGACGAATCTGAGAGCTCGACTTGGAATTGATTCAGACCATTGAAAGTTCCTGTAGTTGTAAAGGTTACATCAACATTACTTCCTGCACAAATCTCTGTTTTTGAAAGTGTAGGTGCGTTGATAGTTGCCAAATCACCAACAACAGTAAACGTAATGATCTTTGGCCCGTAGGTTACACCTCCTCCTTTATTGTCTTGTGCATAACCAGTGACAGTTAATGTATAAACGCCAGGTTTGAAGTTCCTACCCCAAACATCGTTTCCGAAGTTATCAAACAAGGCATACGGAGCAATATTTTGAATAATGTTCCAATTAAGTTCGGGGCCTTGGATATTCATTTCAAAACTTTCGATAGTCACCGTCGGACAAACAGGATTTACAAGTATGGATACTTGATCTGTTCTTTGATTGATAGTCATTCCATTGGTGAGTGGGAACAGTGATTGATATGGATTACCTGCTTTTACATAAGAATAATCAACTATTCTGCTAGGGTCGCATGGGTCAATTCCACTGACAATTACATTAGTAGTTGCAATGGCATTACATCCATTTATTCCTGTTACCGATAAAGTATATACTCCACCATTGACCGATAAAGCATTCGAAATAGTAGGACTACTAAGTGTGCTACTGAAATTATTAGGGCCAGTCCAACTATAACTTCCCGCTCCAGTTCCGATTAAACTTACAGTTTGTCCTACTGTATAAGGCCCTGTATTTGTAGCCGTTATAATTGGTAATGCCTTGATTTCAAGACCACTTACCGTAGTCGAAGCATCGGAAGTACAACCATTTATCGTGCAAGTAGCCGAGATAGCATAAGTGCCGACTGCCGAAAGCGTTAGGCTTGTACCAGTAGAATTATTCGACCAAGTAACCGTACCTGCACAACCGCTCGCAGTAAGCGTAAGTGTAGAAGGCGAACATACCACCAGCGTTGTTGGAGGAGTGATGGTCGGAGGTAAAGTCTGATTAACTGTCACAGCCGTAGTAGCTGAAGCCGAGCATCCATTAGCATTCGTAACCGTGAGCGTATAAGTGCCATTGGCAGCCAATGAAACATTGCTAATACTTGGAGCTTGGATGGATGAACTAAACGAATTTGGTCCAGTCCAATTATAACTACTCATTCCAGCGACCGAGTTGAAAGTTAGGGTAGTACCTATACATTTCGGTGAGTCAGAAGTTGGATTAGGTACTGGCAAAGCATTAATTGTCACTGCCGTGGTAGCCGAAGCCGAACATCCATTGGCATTTGTAACCGTGAGTGTATAAGTGCCACCAGCAGCAGCAGAGACATTGCTAATGCTTGGAGCTTGGATGGATGAACTAAACGAATTAGGTCCAGTCCACATATAGCTATTCATACCAGCAACTGAATTGAAAGATAGGGTAGTACCAACACATTTCGGTGAGTCTGAACTCGGATTAGGTACCGGCAAAGCATTAATTGTTACTGCTGTGGTAGCCGAAGCCGAGCATCCATTCGCATTCGTAACTGTGAGTGTATAAGTACCATTTGCAGCAGCAGTTACATTGCTTATGCTTGGAGCTTGAATAGATGAGCTAAACGAATTTGGTCCAGTCCAATTATAACTATTCATACCAGCAACCGAATTGAAAGATAGGGTAGTACCTACACATTTCGGCGAATCAGAAGTTGGATTCGGTATCGGCAAAGCATTAATTGTCACAGCCGTGGTAGCCGAAGCCGAGCATCCGTTAGCATTCGTAACCGTGAGCGTATAAGTGCCACTAGCAGCAGCAGAGACATTGCTAATGCTTGGAGCTTGGATGGATGAACTAAACGAATTTGGTCCAGTCCAATTATAAGTACTCATTCCAGCGACCGAGTTGAAAGATAGGGTAGTACCTATACATTTCGGTGAGTCAGAGGTTGGATTAGGTACTGGCAAAGCATTAATTGTCACAGCCGTGGTAGCCGAGGCCGAGCATCCGTTAGCATTCGTAACCGTGAGCGTATAAGTGCCACCAGCTGCAGCAGAGACATTGCTAATGCTTGGAGCTTGGATGGATGAATTAAACGAATTAGGTCCAGTCCAATTATAAGTACTCATACCAGCGACTGAATTGAAAGATAGGGTAGTACCTATACATTTCGGTGAATCAGAAGTTGGATTAGGTATCGGCAAGGCATTAATCGTTACTGCCGTCGTAGCTGTAGCCGAGCATCCGTTAGCATTCGTAACTGTGAGCGTATAAGTACCATTAGCAGCAGCAGAGACATTGCTAATGCTTGGAGCTTGAATAGACGAGCTAAACGAATTAGGTCCAGTCCATACGTAACTCGTCATGCCTGCTACTGAATTGAAAATCAACGTTGTACCTACACACTTAGGTGAATCACTCGTTGGGTTTGGCACTGGTAATGGATTGATTGTTACATTCGTCGTTGCACTTGCACTACAACCGTTTGAGTTTGTTACCGTCAAGGTATATATTCCATTCGCTGCCGCTGTAATATTACTGATGCTTGGTGATTGTACTGATGAGCTAAATGAATTTGGCCCGCTCCATGCATAAGTTGTCATTCCTGCTACTGAATTGAAACTCAACGTTGTACCTACACACTTAGGCGAATTACTCGTTGGGTTTGGCACCGGTAATGGATTGATTGTTACATTCGTCGTCGCACTTGCACTACATCCATTTAAGTTTGTTACCGTCAATGTATAAACGCCATTCGCTGCCGCTGTAACATTACTGATACTTGGTGTTTGTACTGACGAACTAAACGAATTTGGTCCAGTCCATGCATAACTCGTCATTTCTGCTACCGAATTAAACGATAAGGTTGTACCCGTACATTTCGGTGAATCATTCGATGGGTTAGGTACTGGTAAGGTGTTTATCGTCACACTCGTTGTTGCACTTGCACTACAGCCGTTTGAATTCACAACCGTCAAGGTATAGACCCCATTCGCGGCTGATGTAACATTACTGATACTTGGTGTTTGTACTGACGAACTAAACGAATTTGGTCCAGTCCATGCATAACTCGTCATTCCTGCTACCGAATTAAACGATAGCGTCGTACCTACACACTTAGGCGAATCACTCGTTGGGTTTGGAACTGGTAGGGCATTTACAATTACATTTGTCGTCGCACTTGCACTACAGCCATTTGAGTTTGTAACTGTAAGGGTATATACTCCATTTGCTGCCGTCGTTACATTACTGATACTTGGATTCTGCTCGGTTGAGCTAAATGAGTTTGGACCCGTCCAAACATAACTCGTTGATTGGGCTGAACTTAAATTTAATGTACTACTTGCACAAATCGGAGTATTATTGGTAGGATTTGCCGATGGTAAAGAATTAACTGTAACTGCTGTTGTTGCTGTTGCAGTACACCCATTGCTATCAGTAATAGTAACCGAGTATGTTCCGCCAGTTGTCACATTCGTTATGATAGGATTTTGAATGGACGAACTAAATCCATTTGGTCCTGTCCATGAGTAATTTGAACCTTCTGAACAACTAAGACTAACTGAATTTCCCGAACAAATTGGTGAATTACTTGATGCTGATACTGTTGGGGTTGGATTTACAGTAATTGTAAATGTTTGTGGAGGACCAGTACAAACTAATGAAGCAGTGTATGTAATGGTTACCGAACCATCTCCAGTATTTACACCAGAAGTAGTTGAAGCAGTTGCTAGGCTACCTAAATAGCTTGAACCACCAGCACCACTCTGCCCTACAAAGTTCCCACTATATGTTCCATTGTTACCCGAAAGTCCACCACCATTAGCCCCAGTTGAAGCATTTGAATTACCAGCTTGGTTAGAAGGTAATTCCGCACCACCATTCCCACCAACTCCCAAAACTCCTAGCCCCCCAAAGTTACCAGGTGCAGCAGTTTCATATGTGGAAACCCCTCCTGCTCCTCCGCTTGTTTGAGTTCCGCCTGTTGGGAGGCTACCTGGGGTCGCTCCTGGCCACGCGGCACCACCGCCACCACCGTAGTAACCACCACCACCACCACCACCGGTTCCTCTTCCACAACCTGACAGTCTATTTCCACCAGCACCGCCACCACCGCCTGCTACAATTACTCTATCAGTCAAGGCAGTACCACCTAATCTAATATCAGATGCACCACCACCATTGCCACCAATTGCACTTGTACAAGTTGAAGATCCTGCTGTACCGCCACCATTATAGCCATTTTGTCCGCCTACATATATATATAAGGTTTGTCCTGGGGTTACAGCTAATTTGCCACTTGCCAGACCTCCTAAGCCACCTAAGATTCCTGCTTGATTTCTACCACCTTGAGCACCCTTTGCTGCAATATCTATCTCAGTTACCCCTGCAGGTACGATAAACGTTTGAAGGTTTCCTGTAAAATTAAATGTTTCTGTAATTGGTTTAGATGCGGATATTGATGTTACTGAAGGCGTTACTTCAATAGTGGAAGTTATAGGAGTATTTGTAGTGTTTGTAGCTACAAATGATGTAATATTTCCTGTACCGCTCGATGCTAAACCTATCGCATTATTTGAATTTGTCCAATTATAAACAGTATTTTGATTGTTCCCAGTAAAATTAATTGCTGCTGTTGTTGCACCGTTGCACAATATTTGGTTTCCTACTGAACTAACTGTTGGCAAGTCAAAAACAGTTATTGCGGTTGTAGCGGTAGCAGTTCCACCACCACTTGTAGTAACAACAACCGTATATACACCATTCAAACTATTTGTTGCATTGGCGAATGACGGATTTTGAGAAGAAGAACTAAATGAATTTGGTCCAGTCCAGAAATAACTTACACCTCCTGATGCACTTAAATTTAGTGAACTTCCACTACAAACCGGTGAGTTGTTGCTCGCAGAGGCCTCACTTACTTCTACCAGAGTGGTAGCCGTTGCCGAACAACCATTATTTGTAACAGTTACTGAATATACGCCCGAGGCAGCTGTCGTAACACTAATAACACTCGGATTTTGGAGTGATGATGTAAATGAATTGGGACCTACCCAAGTGTAAGTTCCGCCACCCGAACTACTGAGGTTGAGTGTGCCCCCTACATTCACCGGCGAATTACTACTCGGATTCGGCACAGGCAAGGCATTTATCGTCACATTCGTCGTTGCACTTGCACTACAACCATTTGAGTTCACAACAGTCAAGGTATATACTCCATTTTCGGCCGCTGTAACATTACTAATGCTTGGCGTTTGTATGCTTGAACTAAACGAATTTGGCCCACTCCATGCATAGGTCGCCATTCCAGATACCGAATTAAACGATACGGTCGTACCTGCACATTTCGGTGAATCATTCAACGGATTAGGTACTGGTAAGGTGTTTATCGTCACACTCGTTGTTGCACTTGCACTACAGCCGTTTGAATTCACAACCGTCAAGGTGTAAACTCCATTCTCGGTCGCTGTAACATCAATGATGCTTGGTGCTTGTATGCTTGAGCTAAACGAATTTGGCCCGCTCCATGAATAACTCGACATATCCGATGCCGCATTGAAACTCAATGTTGTTCCAACACAAATTGGTGAATTACTCGTTGGGTTTGGCACAGGTAAGGCATTTATTGTCACGTTTGTCGTCGCACTTGCACTACAACTGTTTGAGTTAACAACCGTCAAGGTATAAACTCCATTTGCAGCTGTGGTTACATTACTGATACTTGGCGATTGCATACTTGAACTAAACGAATTTGGTCCACTCCATGCGTAACTCGTCATGCCTGATACTGCATTGAAACTCAACGTTGTTCCTACGCACTTAGGAGAATTCGAACTCGGATTTGGAATGGGTAATGTATTAACAGTTACAGAAGTTGTGGCAGTTGCCGTTCCTCCTCCACTGGCCGTTATGGTTACGGTATAAACTCCATTCAGCGAGGGAGTTGCATTTGTAAATGATGGATTTTGCAAAGTTGAGGTAAACGAATTTGGACCTGTCCAAGAGTAGCTTACTCCACCAGTTCCCGTCAAATTCAATGTTGCTCCCGCACAAATCGGTGAATTACTATTGGCTGCTGCCTCATTGACCACCACTGCTGTCGTTGCTGTTGCCGAACAACCATTATTAGTAACTGTTACTACATAGGTGCCTGTGGCGGCAATCGTTATACTACCTATACTCGGATTTTGCTGGGTCGAACTGAATGCATTTGGCCCCGACCAAAGATATGTACTTCCGCCAGTACTACTTAGATTTAGAGTAGAATTTACAGATACAGGAGAATTACTACTCGCAGTTGCCGAAGGAAGTGCATTTATAGTAACAGACGTTGTTGCTGAAGCCGTACATCCAAAACTGTTTGTCTGGGTAATCGTATAAATTCCACCTGCATTGCTTGTTACATTACTAATACTTGGATTTTGAGCAGATGATGTAAAGCTATTAGGTCCTGCCCATAAATAGCTTGTATTTGCTGCCGAGGATAGATTAAGCGTTCTTCCTACACAAACAGGTGAATTACTCGATGGAGCAGGAATTGGTACCGGATTTACCGTAATCAATCCAGAATTTGTTCTGGTACTTTCACATCCACCAACCTTACAAGCTGCTTGATAAGTTGTATTTCCTGTCGGAAATTGTGTAAATGTTCCGAGCGAGGCGGAAGTTCCTAGGAGAGTACCTGTTGCAGCGGCATTGTACCATTGTACCGTACCCGATGAGCAAGTTGCTACTAAACCAATACTATTTCCATTACAAATTTGAGTGGCTGTGGTCACGCCAGTTGGTGGCGGAACAATCAGATTGGTAGTAAGTGGATTTGGTGTTGTGATTACATTTGAAAAATTACTACCGCTTACGGTTGCTACGTTCGTAATTGCACAAGTACTTGGTGTTGCCGAAACCGTAGCACTAAATGTAATCGTTGTACTTTTGCCTGCTGGTAAAGAAAAGCCAGAACCTGAGCCATTTACCGTAATGGTTTCACCTGCAAGTAATCTTGCAGAAGAATTTTCTGCTTTCGGAGTTGGTGATGTTTCGTTTTTTAAGAATTCTTCCTTAATAACTACTGGTTCTTCAATATTTTCTTCTTCTGCAATAGCATTGGTAGCTAATGAACTATCTTGTGGAACTAATGCTGGCTCGTTTCTGACATACTCTGGAGCTGCAATACGAGCAGGAGCAGCGTTGGCTGGTGTAAGACACGTACCCGCAGCTCTAAAAATTTTATTTCCTGTACCACCAAATCCTGCATCTCTTACGCGTGTTGGCCCCGCCGTCGTAACTCCCGTTGGAATATTTGAATTATTATTCCAATAATTTACTAAACTTGTTTCGGCTGTTCCATTAGTTCCATCCAACCAAATTACATTTGGTCCACCGCCTGCATTTGGGCCATTGGTGAAGAATCTTATAAGCCCCAAACCACCAGGGTCACGTGGGGTGATGCTATTGCCCGAAATTTTAACACAATTGATAATCGTTGAAAAACTAGCATCACTTGGCCCACCTGAAAGTACATCAATACCATAGTTTGATAATAATTCTTCGATTATGTTATTCGTAACAGTAGCATCTAATCTTGGGGTTTCGGTCGTTGAATTAGGTGTATTTTCTACGGCTTGTAAGCTGAGACTTCCTTTGGTAATTGTATTACCATTTACTTGAACTACCATATTACTCCTTCCTTTCACCAAAATATTTACCCCTGTACCTGTATCGCTTGAGTGTCGAGTAAGCGTATTTCCATTAAATTTACCTTCCATTCCTCGGCCCGATGCAGGTGTGAAATCTGTTCCATCAAAGGTGGTAGAAAAAAATTCGATAGGGAAGCCTCCTTTGGTAAGTATCGAAGTATTATTTAGGATATTAAAGGTAGTTTTAGCAGTTCTTAAGTTATATAAACGGAAAGCACCACCCACGAAGCCAGTACCGCCATCATAATTAACTGAACTATTTTGAATACCCACATCCGTGATGGCTGCACCAGTGGAAGTTGTATAAACTGCATAGTTGTTGAATCTATTAAAGGTAGAATTTTTGATATTCAACGTTCCAACCGTACTACTGGTAGCAGAAGTTGTAGTTTCGTATGCAAGACCATGATTGTCGTTCGGGCTGGTTGTCAGTTGTCCTGTAAATGTTGAATTATTTACATTGAGCGTCATGGCTACATTTTCGTTTAGAATATGTACACAACGACGGTCATACGAAGTAGTAGTCGGTGTAGTTGGTACACTTAATGCACCTGCTCCGAGTGTAAACGAACAATCATTGATTGCACACGTACCTGATAAATTGTTGGCATAAAAACAACTCTTACTGGTATTCGTGATGTTCATACGATTTAAACTAACATTCGCAGCGGTATTTAGATAAACACCATTACCAGTTGTATTTTGAATGGTTCCACCGCTACCAGCACTACCTGTGCCAGCAACCTGTAAACTCCCCGTATTATTATTTAATGAAATTCCGTTTGTACCACCACTTGCTGAAACGCTCGTAAATATCACATCTAATGCACCATTTGAAAAATTAATAGCCTGTCCATTGGTATTATTCAGTGAAACATCTCTTATTTTCATTGAGGTGAAACCAAAAGCCGACATCGTTACTCCTGTAGAGCCAGTAACATTTATACCATAAACTTCATTTTGAGATTGTAGATTGATGGCAGGATTTGCGGAAGAACTCCATTCTGGACGAGTTCCATTAATACTTGGTAATGCGTTTGAAAAAGTAGGCACTGTAATTCCGGCGACACTTGCCAATGAAGTACCCACTGCCCCTTGTCCAATGATTTTTTGCTGACCTAAAAGAAGCGTTGTTCCGCTTACTGAATAATTACCTGTGTAGATAAAAATATAATCACCTGGCAAGTCGAGGCTTGTGGCATTAAAGTTATTAACAGAGTTCCATGGTGAGCTTAAAGTTCCATTTCCTCCACTTGCTGCCGATGCGTTGAGGAACCAAATTGGGTTTGATACCGTAATCGTAACGGTTCCAGTACCTGTAAGGTTACTTGACGAGCCAGTAAGGGTGTAAGCAAATGTAGTTGTTCCTCTAAAACCTGCATTTGGTGTAAAAGTAAAGCTACCATCTGGGTTAAATGTTACACTGCCAGAAGTTCCAGTGGTATTCACCGCCGTAACTGTAATTGCCTCATTCGTAGGACTATTATCATTAACTAAAAGTCCACTTGCTGCAGGTACAGTAATACCTACGTTTCCTATGCTCGAATAAGCATCATCCCCTGCTATGGGAGTAGCTTTTACCGAACCAGTCACCAATGTCAAATCATTTACCAATTGGTCGGTTACTACAACACCTGTGGCATTATTGGCTGAGCCAGAAGCTGTATTGCTGACAGTGATACTATAATTCAGCACTCCACCAGGTGTAGCATTGCCGCCGCCTTGCACCGTAACTGATTTTGAAGCCGTAATTGCAGGAGCGAGAAAAGTCTCCGATAGCCAATTTTGAGAGTTAGTAGTCAGATTCAATTCTTTCGTTTCTGGTTTCAAAACCATTGGGCGATATTTTTTTTGTGGATTTACTCGCTTTATTGGCTCAACTATTTTTCTCTTCGAGTAAGTCGTAGAGTCCATCTCACTCATCTCTATTTTGGATAAACCCAAAATGGAGAGTGCGAAGCTCATACTTGCAATAAGTAGATAAATGTTTTTCATTGGATTTGTTATTTATGCGTATTAAAATTTGGGCGTTCAATCGGTCCTTTTACGAAAAAATAATTTCATATTTCATGCCCTCAGTATCAAGACCAATGGGTACTATAAAAACAGAAATATCTCCTTTCGTAGGATGTTCGATTGTATAAATAGCTTGTGGAAAATACTCGTTTTTTTGTTCGGTTCGCAGTACAAACGAAAACGGCTCAGTGTGTGATTGGGAAAAGTTTTTTAAGCTTGATACCTCAATTACTTCTGCCGATAGTCTATAGCTGTCCGAAAATCGTATCATTAATTTTTGATTTAGTAAAGGCTTAATATCATCTATTTGTAATGTCACGAAATTTTCATTATTCATGGTACTTATCTATTTTATTCTTTTAGGTTTGGTTAATCTAAAATTATCTTTTAGTTTTCTCGGGGAAGCCACTCCATCTTTAAATAAATTTCACCATTTTCGATGGCTTTAAATCCAAGTCTATCGTAAAGCCTTTTGGCAGGATTCGTGGCTTCTACGTATATTTCTACTCGCTTATCAATCTTTTTTGCATAAGCCAAAATATCATCTAACAAGCTTTTTCCGATACCATTTCCTCTGTATGTAGGAAATAGTGCAATATCAATAACACTTATGGTGTTATTTTCGTCAAAAAAGTTTATGTAAAGTCTTCCGATTGGTGTGGTATTATCTTTTACGATTACCCCAAAGAAGGATTGACCGAAATGTTCTTGGTAGTAATTATGTTGTGCGTAAAACTGTTGGCGGAGAAAAACCTTTTTTTGTTCGTCAGTCCAGAAATGAATTAATTTAAGTTCTTCTTCACGGGTACTTGCATAAATATCAAACAGCAACCCCTCGTCCGATTTTTCTATCGGACGAAGGTTTATTGTTTGATTACTCACTACGAATGGTATCATCTCTTTTTAATTTCTTGCTGGAAAAACACCTTGCATTGCAATAATGAAATTGAGTGTAAGGTAAGGTTGCATATTATTATGAGGCGATGACCCACCCGCAGGTGCAAGTGATAATGGCGACATTTGTACGGTTGGTGGCCCTGGATTGTAAGTAGAAATATTAGCAATACCGATATTACTCGACCCTGGTATGCCCGAACTCGTAGCAAGGTCAGCAACCACTTGTACGTTGTGGTTGTGGACTGGCATTTCAGATGTTAAGAGCGTAACATTTGAAATACCATCAACCTCTCCTTGCACGTAACTACTTAATCCTGGTCCTTGCCCAAAATACATTGGAGCCGAACCTTGTAGGTTAGGAAGGCCAAATGTGCTTCGACCATCTCCGCCATACGTCGTGCCTAACAAGGAGAATAGAGCCGTATTTTGAGAAATAGGTAGGAGTTGTCCGTTACAATATGCCCAGCCTCTTGGTGGAAAATTGAAACCAGCCATTCTAATTTCTGATATAAATGGAGTTGACATAATTTATATTTTTAGAGCTTTACGTTAGAGTAAAACTTTGGTTATCAAATGTTTAATAGGAGTGATTTAGTTTGGACTTGGAAAAACTCCAAATAATGCAATTACAAAATTGACTGTCAATGACGGCATACGGTTTTCATGAGGCTGATTTCCACCACTTTGTGCAATACTGTTGGGATTCATACTATCGCTTATAACATCTCGTATGTATAAATTAGCAGTGGCGTTACCAATTGTAGTATTCGCTGGGCTACTGGCATTAGCCGCTGTAGCAGCTAACAAAAGTGTATGAGTATGCTGAGGTATCTGACTATTGGTAAGTGTAACGCTCTCCGTTCCAAAGGATTGCCCAATTACCCGAGTTGATAGTCCTGGACCAGTTCCTTGATGGATAGGTAAACGCCCTCTCAGGTCTGGTACGGCAAAGGTGGTTTGTCCATCTCCGCCGTATGTTGTGCCAATCAAAGCGAAAAGTGTATCGTATTCACTTATAGGTAATAAACTGCCATCACATCGTGCCCACCCAGCTGGTGGAAAATTATTGGCCATCATTCTTATTTCGCCTATATATGGAGTTGCCATTTTGTGTTCTGTTTAAGGGTTGAAAAAATTAGTTTCGACTTGGGAAAATGCCCACCAATGCTACAATCATATTCAACACAAGGCTTGGTTGCATATTGTTATGAGGCTGACTACCACCAGTAACCGTAATGGTAGTTGGTTGGAAGGTTGCCGAAGGAGAACCCCCACTATATATTTGTGGTGGAGCCGAATTAGAAAAATAATTATTTACAGGACTCGCCACATTTCCTGCGGTAGTATTGGCTGCATTAATGTTGTGCGTGTGCGTAGGCAATTGAGTTATATTCAGTGTTGTACTTTCTTGGCCTGCTGCTTCACCTTGGGTAAAGCCATTACCAAAGTGAATAGGCACTCTTCCTTGTAGGTTAGGCAACGCAAAATTGGTTTGGCCATTACCGCCATACGTTGTACCAAATAATGAAAATAATGCTTGATTTTGATTGATAGGGAGTAATTGTCCATTACACAATGCCCAACCTTTAGGGGCATAATTGAATGACACAATCCTTATCTCTCCCATAAAAGGAGTTGACATAATGATAATAAGTTTAGAAGGTAAGAAAAAATTTATCAAATAATAATTATTCTATAACTTGATACTTTGTAAGTGTTTAGTAATCTGTGTTTTATCAGCTTAACGAATGCTCAGAATCGTGTTTCCCATTCCAAACTATCTCATTATTGATAGTGATTTCAACATTAACAACGGCTTTGTTATCGGTAATTCGGGTATCAAAATACACATGACCTTTCGGAGTTTTATATCCTTTGATTGTAAATTCTGGTGTACTCTGAGTTGGTAATATACAATTAGCTACATCTTCAACATCAGCTGAAAAGGTATTTAATGATTTTACTAATGCTTCAATATTAAATCCTGAGAGAGACTTTACGCTTTTCCATTCATTGCTTTCCTTTTTTTCAAAAACTAAAACTGCAAAATCTATTTGCCCGAGTGTAGTATGTTGCAATTCAATCGGGAAAAGAGCTAACTCTCCATCACGACACAAGAAATAGTTTTCGCCTAGTGCCTGATAACCGCTCAAAGACCACTCATCTCTGATGGCTTCGTAAGTGTTTTTTAATTTCTTATCCGTGAGAAAATATCGTTTTCTCTGTTTGGCATTTGTTACTTTCAACAATTGACTAAACCATTTACTTATGTTTGGTATAGTCGATTCTACCGGAGTTGATGCCAATAATTGATTTGCACTCAATGCTCCCAGTATCGTGGTTGAGATAAAGTTTCTTCTTTTCATTTTAGTGGTTATAGAAATAGTGAACAATGGGTAAATCATGATGATTTTACCATTGTTTTGATATAAGCAAGGGACAACTCAAATTCTTGTGTGGAAGAAAGATTTTCTAATAGAAAAATGTATTCATCTAAGTATTACTACTTAGCATTGAATAGTGAGTGCAGCAAAAGTTTTCATGGTTATAAACTCAAGCAATGAATTGGAGTAAGTCAGTGCTTGTGATGCAAAAGCGGTGAGATAAAAGTAGTAAAATTTTTTTTCTATTCTCTCAAAATTTTATTGAGTGGTAATTACCATCTGATGGATAGAAAAAACGAAGTACTCTGTTGTCCAGTTTTTTGCCTTAATTTAATGGATAAATACTATTTCTATACCTGCAAAAGCCAAAATGTCAATAAAACTTTTCTAAGAAAAAAGATTAACTCAGACTCTGCAAATATAGAAATCGACCTTGGTCAATTTACAGGTAAAAATACCTGTTTATTCATTTTCGTACCCAAAACGACATCTTCGGAAAAACGAGTTGGTCTGATTTTAAAATTGATTTTTTTTCATTCGTCATACCCAACCATTGAAGAATCGGCACACCAAAATAATGCCCTTCGTCAAAATTTTTAATGATACTTTCGGCAGTTCCCTTATAGCCTTCATTGTGTATTACTATTGCTGTTGGAATCGGAATTGCCTTGCAAGCAGCGTAAGTCCACGCAATTACTGCCATTTCTGTACCTTCGGGTTCGGGTTGGTTTTCTAACGAACCAGATAAATCATTGCGAATTTCGGGAGGCAATAAGGCAATGTGTCCAGCCTCGTGCAAAATATCGCCTACATATTTTAGCTTATTTTCATCAATTAGTAGCTCACCTTTATCAATTTTCAACCCAGGTAGAAAAGTATCTTCATTAATTGCTGTAAATCTGTATTTTATTCCAATCTCATCGAGGAAGTTAGTTATTTTTAGAAGAAGATTTTCACGACTTAAATCATTCATATTTTCGCAATTGGTTGAATATTTTAGTAAATGTATGTAAAATGAAATAAAAAAAATTACATTTGAGAAAATTTTAATTTCCACTATTTAGCCATGAAAAATGATTTTATAAAATTCGATTTAATGTTTGACCATAAAAGATTAATCGAAGATTTGGAAACTTGTAAACAGTACGAGTGGGTGCTACATTTCAATAAAAACGATTATACTGGCACTTGGAAAACAATCTCGCTTCGCTCGGTTTCGGGGCATGAAACAGATAATTTTCCAACCCCCAACGAAGCCTTTCAGGATACGCCATTATTGGCCAATTGCCCCTATTTCAACGAGGTTATTCAGTTTTTTCAATGCCCCAAAGAGGCAGTTCGCCTACTTGCTTTGTCGCCTCAAAGTTATATTAAAGAGCATACCGACCATCGTGCAGGGTACGAGAATAGGAATTTTAGGATTCATGTTCCTTTACAGAGTAATGAAAAAGTAGAATTTGTTGTGAATAATCAACAACTCCCGATGAAAATAGGAGAGTGCTGGTATGCCAATTTTAACCTACCACATAGTGTGCGAAATGACGGTGAAAACGAACGAATACATTTGGTTATTGATTGTTTGAGCAATGAGTGGTCGGATAAATTCTTTGCTGATGCTGGGTATGATTTCAACGAAAAAACAGTTTTAGTAGGCCCTACTTTTTCGGATAATTATACCTACGACCGCAGCGTGAAGCTGCAAATGATTGAGCAACTTTCGCAAATGGACACCGATGCCGCAAGAAATATCATTTCACAATTAAAAACCGAATTAGCCATCGAAGACCATGAATGAAGCAATTAAAAACTGGATTCCTGTAAAATTACAATTTGATTCAGATACAGTTTTGGTTCATTGGCAATACTTCGATGATATATTATTCGATGAGCCTTTCTTTGAATCAACGATTCAGAAAAGCCTTATTTTATCAGAAAACGCTCATGGTTTTCAGCCAGTTACATCGCTCGAAACCTTATCGGAGGCGGCTCAAAGTGTCGATTCTGTACCACCAACGGCATTTATTTTTCATGTTTCTCGCTGCGGCTCAACGCTCATGACTCAAATGTTGGCTCTTAATAAAGATAATATCGTTGTGTCGGAGGCTCCAATTTTAGATGATGCTTTGCGAGAAATGGCTTTTAAGATAAAAGAGAATTACGAAAAAAGTTTGCAATATTCGCTGAGATTTATCGGAAAAAAAATTGCTACCCATGATTCAGTCCAAAATTGGAGTTTGCAGAGAGACGAACTTGATGAAGAAGTCATAAATCAAACTATTCAGTCGGTGGTTGCATTAATGGGGCAGAAAAGAATCGGAAATGAAAAGAATTACTTTATTAAATTAGATAGTTGGCATATATTTTATTACGAAAAACTCCGAAAATTATATCCCAATACACCATTTATATTTTCGTATCGTCGCCCCGATGAGGTTATCCGCTCACAGATTCAGTTAAACGGTATGCACGCAGTACCAGGATTAATTCAGTTGGAAGTATTTGGCCTTGAATTATTCGAGGTAATGAATCTACAACAAGCAGATTTTGTGGGGAGAGTCTTAGAAAAATATTATGAGAAATTTCTGAAAATTGTTGAATCAGATACCAACGTATTATTTGTGGATTATAAAGATGGCATCATCAACAATATGTCGAAGTTAGGTGAATTCTTGGGTTTGCATTTTGATGATGATTATAAAGAAAAAATGCGGCTGCGTAGCCAATTTCACTCTAAAAATCCAAGTGCCACTTTCAGTGAAAAACCTTTGGAAGAAAATTCGCCTTTAGCTCAAGAAAAGGTTATTAGTTTATACAAAAAACTGTGCGATTCATTGAATTAAGGCTATTTTTCTACCGAATCGATGATAAATTTCAGTATTCTCTGAACCGATGCTTCAATACTTTCTTGATGTGTATGAATAGTCAAGTCTGGGTGTATGGGTACTTCGTATGTATCATTTACACCAGTTAGATTATTGATTTTATCGATATGATTTTTGGGCAAAAAAGCCCTTGCGTACAAACCTTTAGTATCTCTTTTTAAGAGTGTCTGAATTTCGCAATTAACAAAAACTGTTTTCGCCTGATACCTCTCAACCAATTCTTGCCTAACTGATTCGTAAGGGTTTATTGCTGAAATAAGCACAATAATGTTATTTTGAGCTAAAAGATTAGCCACAAAGCCCATTCTACGGATATTTTCGTTGCGGTCTTGTTTCGAGAAACCTAAATCTGGACAGAGGTTTCTCCTGAAAACATCTCCATCTAATACCTCAACTGCATAACCCTTTTCGATGAGTATTGACTTTACATTTGATGCAATTGTAGTTTTTCCAGCACCCGAAAGGCCAGTCATTTGGAAGATTCTCATGGCAATTATATTTCGGAAGCCAAGTAAACAAAAAAAGGTGAATATCTCATTGAGTTATTCACCTTTTTGGAAATATTTTCAGAAAATTATTTCTTAGGTTGTGCTGCAGGTGCTGGAGTAGGTGTTGTCCCTGTTGCTGGCGAACCAGCGGCTGGCGAACCAGTTGCAGGAGCTGCTGCAGGAGTTGCTGCTGGGGCAGTTGGGCGAGCAGTTGCTTTTTCTACGTTCAAGCCGTTGTCGTCAGCTGCGGCTGCACCTGTTTTGTCCATAAAAATTCCGGCAGTCAAAGCACCAACAATAATGAATGCAAAGAAACCCCAAGTAAGTTGTTCAAGAATATCACCAGTGCGTTGTACACCAAACATTTGTGAACCAGCACCACCAAATTCGCTTGAAAGACCACCGCCCTTTGGGTTTTGAATCATAATCACTAATACTAATAAGATGGCAACGATTACCATTAAAACTAAAATTGTAGTGTACATTTTTTCAATGAATGATTAACTTATGAATAATATTTTTATTTTTCTTTTGTGTTAAGAAATCTCAAAAAATATGCCGAAAGTCTTGATAATGAATGAGTTATTTATTTATCAGGATTTTATCTTACAACATTTTCTTTTGTAAGTCTGCTATTTTTTCCGCAAAGTAAGCACTTTTTTCGGGATTTTTAACTAAAAGTTTCTTATAAACTTCAATTGCTTGATCGAAACGGCCCTGACGAGATAAAATCTTTGCATAGCTTTCGGTCAATAATGGCCCTTTTAGGGTTGTGCTTCGCTCACTCAAGTCTTCGACTTCTTCGTTGGCATTACCTTGTCTGATTGGCTGGATACGAGGTTCTTTTTTGATAAATTGCTCTATAATTGCCAATTGTTCGTCTTGTATGTTTCTCAGGGCAGGTTTTGCGATTGATTCTATTAATTCTTCTTCCAATTTCTCACGGTTTAATTCTTCTTCAATAGTACCAGCCGAAAATTTATTTTCAATTGGCAACTCCGACACTCTTTGGGTCGGTACTGAGTTCCAATCCATATCATTTTCGATAACTTTTCTTAGGGCGTTTCTACTTAGGGCGTAGATCGCCGCTTTCCGAACTGCATCTTGTGCAATTTCGGGAGCTTTGGTATAAATTCCTTTGGCAATTAGTGTATAGCCCAATTGAAAATACGGAAATTTTTTGGTCGCATTTTCCAGCAGCATTATATCATTAAGCGATAATGCTTGGGGGCTGTTCATATAATCTATAAAATTGTTCTTATCAAGCATTTTTAGTGAAATTAAGACGGGGTCGCCCCGTGCGATTAAGAATGTAGAATGAAGAATCACAGAGCTGTAAAAATGCTAAATCTTCAATTCATAATTCTTAATTCATCATTCTTGATTGAAACTTACCACTGTGCAGCTGTATCGGTAAAGATATTTAGCACGAGTTGGTCAATGATTTTTGGAACCAAGCTGCCTTCGACTTGAGCAAGTGTCTGTTCTTGTGCAAA
Source organism: Emticicia sp. (assembly GCF_049241225.1). NCBI lineage: Bacteria > Pseudomonadati > Bacteroidota > Cytophagia > Cytophagales > Leadbetterellaceae > Emticicia > Emticicia sp. The sequence goes on along the minus strand of NZ_JBMLRC010000077.1, from coordinate 23,286 downwards.
ATCTTGATAAAACGAAAATTCTTTTTCAAAATTTTCTTCCTCATTTTTAGCATTTACAAAACGAACCTCAACTCTGATGGTTAGTCGGTTTAGTGCTGCTTGATCGCTTGATGTGGCCGATACTGGTGTCAGCTCATAGCCAACAATTGTACTTTCGATCAATAAATCAGCATCGTTAGGTTTTAACTTTAAACTGGTATTTCGCTGATAATATTCTTTCAGTTTTTCTGTAAAAGTTAGTGTCAAATTCGCCGGGCCTCCTGCTGTTCCCATCACTACATTCTGAATCGTAATGGTTTTTAAATCACTAGAAACTTTCGCCGGTGAAAACGAATAAACTTTACAGCCAGTTATTATTGTACAACTGATAATTATCAATAACAAATTGTATATTATTAACTTAGAATATCGCTTTATTGTACCTGATAATTTCGAACTCTGTACCGTGGACTGTGAAATATCGATTGGTTTATTCATCTTCAATATCATATTGTTTGATTTTTCGATAAAGTGTACGTTCTGAAATTCCCAAATCTAAAGCTGCGTATTTACGTTTGAAGTTATTTTTCTTCAAAGCTCGAACAATCATTTCTTTTTCTTGTTTTTCGAGCGAATAAGAATTTTCTTCGGTTTCGTGCGAAATATCCTCAACATTAATTCTATCACCCTGCAAATTATCAATTTTGATAATATTCTGATTATCAATAGGTTGATAGCTTGGGTAGCTTGGCTGTTGGGGTGGTGTATATACCGCTGGAGGTATCAATGCTACCGCATCTTCCTGATGTATATCATCGAATAAGGCCTGATGTTTTTGTAAAAAATCGGCATTTACCGCAGTGTTACTTGCTTGTCCGCCTTGCATGAGCGAAAGAACCAATTTTTTCAAATCAGTCATGTCTTTTCTCATATCAAACAACACTTTGTAAAGTAAATCTCGCTCCGAAAAATTACTATCATTGCCACCATTTAGGCCTTTTAATAGTGTTGGTAGGCCACTTGATTGCTCACGTGGTAGGTATTTTGCCAAAATTTCGGCCGAAACAATACGTTCAAACTCAAGAATTGTGATTTGTTCGGCAATATTTTTCAGCTGTCGAATATTACCCGGAAATCTGAAATTCATAAGTAGCTGTGAGGCACTTTCGGTGAGCTCGATAGGTCGAATATGATTTTTTTCAGCAAAATCAGTTGAGAATTTTCTGAAAAGTAATTCAATGTCGAACCCACGCTCACGCAAAGCTGGCACATGGATCGGTACGGTGTTTAAACGATAATATAAGTCTTCGCGAAAACGCCCACGTTCGATGGCATCAAGTAGATTAACGTTGGTTGCAGCAACTACCCTTACATCAGTTTTTTTTACTTTCGATGAACCCACTGGAATAAACTCGCCGTTTTCGAGTACACGAAGCAATCGAGCTTGTGTGCCGATGGGCATTTCGGCAATTTCATCTAAAAATATTGTTCCCGTGCTGGTTGTTTCAAAATAGCCCTTACGGTCGTCAATTGCACCAGTAAATGAGCCTTTTACATGGCCAAAAAGTTCTGAGTCAATCGTTCCTTCTGGAATTGCTCCACAGTTGATTGCTATGAAAGGCCCGTGTTTGCGAGAGCTAAGTGCATGAATTATCTTTGAAAACGATTCTTTTCCACTACCACTTTCTCCATTAATCAATACAGTCAGGTCAGTAGGGGCTACCTGAATGGCCACACTCAGTGCGTGGTTCAATGCAGGTGCATTCCCGATAATGCCGAAGCGATTCTTGACTGACTGTAATTCTGTGTTGTTGCTCATTTTAATTAGCTTTTAGCTGTTGGCTTTTAGCTATCAGTTTATTTCAAAAATACAATTACCATAGGTGGTAATCCTTATTATGCTACAATGTGCCCAATCAAAGTTGCTGACGAGCATTCTGTTACCAAAACGTTTACATAATCTCCTTTTTGAAAATTCTCTTTTGGGAAAATTATCATTTTGTTTTGGTCGTTTCTGCCCGATAAATGTTCTTGTGAACGCTTCGAGAAACCTTCAACCAAAACTTTGTAGGTTTTTCCGACTGACATTTGGTTGCGTTCTAAAGAGTGTTCTCTTTGTTTGGCAATGATTTCAGCTAATCGACGACCCTTTACATCATCAGGCACATCATCGGTTAATTTCTTTGCCGCTGGTGTGTTTGGTCTTTCTGAGTACGCAAACATATAACCGTAATCATATTTTACGTAGTCCATCAACGAAAGTGTATCTTGGTGGTCTTCTTCGGTTTCTGTGCAGAAACCCGCAATCATATCTTGCGAAATGCCACATTCTTCGCCTAAAATCTCACGAATACGGTCGATTTTGCCCATGTACCACTCACGGTCGTAGGTGCGATTCATCAATTCTAAAATACGACTACTGCCACTTTGAGCAGGCAGGTGAATGTATTTACAGATATTATCGTACTTTTTCATGGTGTAAAGTACTTCGTCGGTAATATCTTTCGGGTGAGAGGTAGAGAAACGCACGCGTAAATCTGGACTTACTTGTGCCACCATTTCAAGCAAATTTGCAAAAGTAACTGTCGAACCATCAGCTGATTGCCATTTGTAGCTATCAACATTTTGTCCTAAAAGTGTAACTTCTTTATAACCTTGATTGAATAAATCAGTCGCTTCTTTTACAATTGAGTGGGCATCACGGCTACGCTCACGCCCACGTGTGTAAGGCACAACGCAGAAACTACACATGTTGTCGCAGCCACGCATGATGCTAATGAAGGCAGTTACGCCATTAGAATCCAGACGAATCGGGGTGATATCGGCGTAGGTTTCTTCACGAGAAAGAAAAACGTTTACGGCCTTGTGGCCTTCTTCCACTTCGTTGATAAGGTTTGGTAAATCACGATAAGCATCGGGGCCAACCACCATGTCAACAATTTTTTCTTCTTCCAATAATTTTGTTTTCAGACGCTCGGCCATGCAGCCCAAAATTCCGATTTTAACATTCTTACGTTTGTTTTTCATCGGCACCAGGTGCTGAAGGCGATGACGCACTTTCTGTTCGGCGTTTTCACGGATGGCACAAGTATTGAGCAAAATAAGTTCAGCTTCTTCGATTTTTGAAGTGGTAGCAAAATCATTTTCTCTCAGAATCGAAGCCACAATCTCGCTATCGGCAAAGTTCATCTGACATCCATAACTTTCAATATAGAGTTTGCGAGAAGCCGTACTCTTTTCGTCTTCGCTGATGCGAGCCACATCAAGGTCTTTCTTATCTTCTTCGTTGAGAATCTTTAATGAGTTTGTAACTAATTCCATGTTATTTTTGAGTGTAAAAGTTCAATTTTGAAAATTGAATTACAAAATTACAACAATACTGACAGATTGTCAGTTTAAAATAACTTAATTTTTTAGTGGAAAGTTTGATGAATGGTATGAATTGTCATTGAAGCGAAGAAATGGATAGATAAAAGGCTAATAATCAAGTTAATAAAACGGGAGACATGATATATTGCCGAATTAAATAAATTTCATTAAAAATGTATATTTTGCACGACAATTCAACCCTTACAAAAAAACAATGCCTCTACTAATCACAATTATCGGCCTTATTGTGTTGATTTTCCTCATTTCGTATTTCAAAATCCATACTTTCTTGGCTTTTCTAATAGTTTCGTTGGGAACAGGATTGGCACTGAATATGAAGCCCGAAGCCATTCTAAAATCAATTCAACAAGGAACAGGTAGCACGCTCGGTTCGATTGTGGCCATCATTGCACTGGGAGCAATGCTCGGAAAATTGGTAGCTCAAAGTGGTGCTGCTCAACGGATCTCTACAAAAATGATGCAACTTATCGGTACGAGTCACGTGCGTTGGGCGTTTATGATTACGGGCTTTATTGTTGGTTTACCGCTGTTCTATTCGGTTGGATTTATGCTACTTGCTCCGTTGGTCATAACGGTAGCTTATCGTTTCAAATTGCCTGCGGTTTATATTGGTTTGCCGATGTTGGCTTCGCTTTCGGTTACACAAGGATATTTGCCGCCGCACCCTGCACCTTTAGCTATTGTTAAGCAATTTAATGCCGATATGGGGCTTACACTTTTCTACGGAATCATCGTGGCTATTCCTGCCATTTTAGTTTCGGGGGCTTTGTTTGGTTCAACTTTGAAGAAATATACAACTTTACCTAATAAAGCCTTCATTGCTCCCGACCTTGCTGATGCAGAAATGCCTTCAACTCTTAGCAGTATGTTTTGCGTTTTGTTACCAATTATTCTTATCAGTTTTGCCACAGTTGCTGCTTCTTATCTTCCCGAAAATTCTTTTTTGAGTGAAAGCCTCAACTTCATCGGTGACCCAGTTGTGAGTATGTTTATTTCGGTTTTGGTCGGAATTTATTTGCTCGGAATCAAGCAAAACAAATCAATGTCCGAAATTTCCAATCTTTTGGGCGATTCGATAAAAGATGTGGCAATGCTATTTCTAATTTTTGGTGGGGCGGGTGCTTTAAAGCAAGTGCTTACCGACGGAGGCGTAAGCCAGTCAATTGCCGATATGATGGCTCATTCATCGCTTCATCCTTTGATTTTAGGATGGGGAATGGCTGCCATCATTCGAGTAGCGGTTGGTTCTTCAACTGTTTCGGGTATTACGACCGCTGGTTTTATGTTGCCATTGCTCGCACCTACACAAACCGAACCGCATTTGATGGTATTGAGTATTGGTGCTGGAAGCATGATGTTTTCTCACGTAAACGATGCTGGTTTTTGGCTTTTTCGAGAGTATTTCCAACTTTCCATGACCGACACCCTCAAAACTTGGTCAGTTATGGAAACACTCGTTTCGGTAATGGGGCTATTGGGTGTTTTAGTCCTTAAATTTTTAATTCTTTAATGTTTTATTTCAGTGTAAAACTATTCAGAAAAGGCTCAATAAATGACTGGTAAGCAGGGTATTTGGAGGTTTCGGCTGAGAATGTAACGATATAAACCTTGCTCGATTTTACGTAGTAATATTGTCGCCAAGTTTGTTTGTGCGTATCTTTTTCACCTGAGTATGTTACTCTGATTACATTCGATTTTAACTTTTTTCTCTCAATTACTTTAAAGTTTTTGACAACTTTTGGCAAATAACCAATCGAGTAAGTGGCATATTGGTCGGCAGTATAGCTTGCTGAGGGTAGGGGATTGAAAGTTAGATTGATACTCTCTGTATAACCATCTGGCCACGAAAGCGTGTCGGCTGGAGACAAAATCGAACATTCATTTACTGCACAGCCAGCTTTTAATCGCCATGAACTGGGGTAGTCGATTTTGTAAGGTTTAAAGTCCAAAACTTTTATACTATCAGTCAGTGATGAAGCATTGGCCGTGTAACCAATAAAAATAAAGAGTGAAAAGAAAAGTTTTTTCATGATTTAGAAAATAGTAAAATTAAACTTCAAGTGTCTTTCTTTTTTGAGCCACTGATTTTATAAATCAAATAACCAAAGCCTACCAAGAAATGCAAAATAATCACCGCTCCGACTATGTAATAGGTTGTCATTTTTGAAAATTTATTTTTTCAAAAATAGCTACTCTTTTCGCTTAGAAATATGATTTATATCACCCAATGAATTTAGAAAATCTTTAAGGAAGTCTTCGCTCAAAGCGAAGACTTCCTTCTATTAAAACGGATATCCAATAGCAAAATGAAACACAGGGAAATATTCATTATTTCTTCCCAGTTTTAGATTATCGAGTACAAATCTTTCGCCATTTGGTTTTGCCGGATCAAAAACTTTTACTCCCCAGTCGAAACGAGCAACAAAATAATCTAAGTCAAGGCGAATCCCCGCACCAGTACCAACCGCAATTTCTTTATAAAATCTTGTCCAATCAAAATTTGCTTGATTATATTTCGTGTCAATCTGATACCATTTCCAGACATTTCCCGCATCAAGAAAAAAACCTGCATTCCAGTTGCCAATAAATCTAAACATAAATTTGCGGTATTCGATGCTCGTTTCAAGCAGAATATCGCCAGGTTGTTGCGAGAAACGGTTGTTGATTGTTGTACCCAAAGCCGAACCAGGCCCAAGCGTTCGTGGTCGCCAAGCTCGAATACTGTTTGGCCCACCAATAAAGAAATTTTTCTCAAACGGCATTGCTTGATTTTGTCCATAAGGATGTGCAACGCCTAAGTTTAGTCGATAAGCCCACGAATCACGTTTATTGATAGGAATGTATTTTCTAAAATCTACATTTAGTTTGACAAACCTAAAATACGCACGTTTTATGGTATCTAAAGGAAAAATTTGGTCGATAAATTTAATTTTATCTCTGTCTGGAAAAAAGTTTAAAGCCGTACCACCCGACTCAACAAAAACACGTAGGTATCTGGCTCGAATGTTTCTGGCTTGTTCTTGATTATTGAACACATAAGTAGCATTGATACTCGATACAAACTGAGGGTCGTAAAGGACTTTTAGGTTGGGGTTATCCAACAAAACTTGTTCAAAACTTTCACTTTTATAAGGAGTATTTATTAAGTTAATATCGAACGGAGAAATCAAAAACGTTTCATATTTTGAGCGTTGCCATGAATAATTACCCGTCAGACGAAACACTTGACGTCTGAATAATCGTTGACTGGAATAATTATAGCTGGCGGCTACCTGGGTTCTTGGGCTTTTGAGGCTTAGTATATTGGAGAATCTTTTAAGAAAAATTATTTTCGGGAAGTTGATAGCTACATTTCCTCCTAATTCCGTACTATATTGTGTTGTAGAATCTAGGCCGGGTTGCCCTTCAAGATTTGCTCTTAATCCTAATTCGGTTGTTTCTAAGTTGCTGAGTAAATTCCTCGCCCTTAACGAACCACTTAAACCACCTCCAAAAATATTATTAATGTTATTTAAATCGCCATTTCCCGAAAGTGTATATTTCGGATTTGTCGGAGCAATAACATCTGCTCTTAGTTTATTATCAGGCAATTGCGTGAATTTTACATTAGCAAAAGCAAATTGGTCGAGGCCATAAAGTTGACGATTGGTTTCGTTGACCAACGAGGCTTTAAACAACTGATTGGGACGAATTAGAATTTTCTTATCAAGAATTTTTGCTGGAAATTTCTTGCCAATAAAAGTGTATCGAATACTGTTGAGCTCGACATTGGTCGTATCAATCTTTTGAGAATTATCAGTCGAAGCATCGGCCGAAACAAAGTTGATTGATTCCAGCGTAAATTGATCGTGTTGGTCTTTTTGAGCTGGATTACGAATATTTACCGCCAAGTTTACTTTAAAATCACGTTTGATATAGTCGGTCGTATCAATTTGAATACTGATGTAGTTTTTTGAAACAAAATTAAAGTAACCGTTATCTTTCAATAAGCTTTCGATTCGTAATTTTTCAGCATCAATATTATAAAAATCTACTTTGTCATTTCGCTGTAAAAGGCTTTTTCGAGTATGAATTTTCAAGAGTGAATCAACCTTCCTATCTTCAACGATAAAGCTAATCGTATCGAGCAGATATGGCCTTTTTTCATCAACTAAATATGTGATTTTGATGCGTTTATTGGTGTTTACTGAATCGATTTGATATTTTACTTTGCTATCAAAGTAGCCTTTTCTGTGTAAATATTCATTGATCGTATTGTTTGTGCGTTTAATTGCACTTTCGGTAATAATCGCTGGAGCTTCGCCAATATTCTTCATCCACCAGTTTTCTTTGGTATCGAGTCTATCACGGTAAACATTTACTTTACTCTGATATTTCTTTCTTTTTCTCTCAATCTTTGCATCATAGTTTACCGGGTTTGGCAAGTTATTGAGCTTTGTTTGCCATTTTTCGAGCCTTTCTGTTATTTTAGTCTGATTATACACCGATTTTCCGAGGTTATAAGAAGCAACATAAGGCGTGATGGGAAGGTACAAGATTCGCCGATTAGGCTTTTGAGTAGGTGGAATGAGTAATTCGAGTTCTTCGGTTGAAATTTCTTTATTACCTTTGAATTCAAAATTATTTAAGCGGTATTCGTCCCTTTCTAACTGAACGGTGCGAGTACACGAACTGATGATAGAAATCAACAAGCAAGCGTAAGTAATCTTATAAGACAAGTTTTTATTAAATATCAGTCTGAGACGTGATACTATATTTCGAATCATAATTGATTGATTATCAGTTTTTCTATCTAAAAATTTTAATTATAAATCGTAAATCTTTGAATAGATGTTTTCAAAACAACAACAAAAGTACGTTCAATCCTTACAAATAAAAAAATATCGTCAAGAACATCAACGATTTTTGGTTGAGGGAGCAAAAAGCGTTCAAGAATTATTGAAGTCAGATTTAGAAACAGAGTTGTTGTTGTGTACGCCCAAATTCTATACAGAAAACGAAAAAAACTTAAAAAAAATATCTGTTGAACAGATTTCGCAGACAGAACTCGAAAAACTCGGAACACTTCAAAGCAATGATGCAGCTTTGGCAGTAGTAAAAATGAGAGAAAATGCCCCTTTGATTGCCGATGCCTATGAGTTTGCTTTAGTTCTAGACGACATCCGTGACCCTGGAAACCTCGGTACGATTCTACGTATTGCCGATTGGTACGGCATCAAAAAGGTAATTTGCTCGGAAACAACCGTCGATTTTTATAACCCCAAAGTAGTTTCAGCCTCAATGGGTTCGTTTACAAGAATACGAGTTTATTATTCTGAAATTTCAAAATATTTTGAAAATATTGTAAAAAATAATAAAATTGAAATTATTGGAACTTTTTTAAACTCTGAAAATGTCCATCGTTTTGATTTTCCGAGCAGTGGGTATATAGTTTTAGGAAATGAATCGAATGGAATAGGAGCGGAGGTTGAAAAATTGATTACTAAAAAAATAACAATTCCAAGATTTGGAGAGGCCGAGTCTCTGAATGTGGGAATTGCCACGGCGGTGGTTTTGGATAATTTGCGGAGGCGAGAATAAGGGCATTCTATCATAAATTTGTAAATTGTTAACTCTTTATTCAACCTATATAATCTAATGAAAAAACTCATTATTACAGCCTTTGTTGGTTTGTTTTTGTTCACAGCCAAAGCCCAAACCCAGCTTACTTCTTCTGTTTCATCAAAACCTCTCACGGTTGCATCCAGTCCCGAATCAGTTGGAATTTCTTCAGAAAGACTTAAACGTATCGACAATGTTTTAAACCAACTGGTTGAACAAAATAAACTGCCCGGAATGGTAGCTTTATTTACAAAAAATGGCCAGATTGTTTATCAAAAAGCTTTTGGCTACTCTGATTTTCAGACCAAAAAGCCGATGAAAACAGATGACATTTTTAGAATTGCTTCCATGACAAAAGCCATTACTTCAACGGCCGTCATGATGCTCTATGAGGAAGGGAAGTTTTCGCTCGATGACCCAATCTCAAAGTTTATTCCCGAGTTCAAGAATCCTCGTGTGATGAAATCATTCAGATTTGCCGACACTACTTATACGAGCGAGCCAGCAAAGTCAGAAATTACAATTCGTCATTTACTTACCCATACTTCGGGGCTTGGTTATGGTGTAATTGATGGCGATGAAAGTTTTAAAGCTATGTATAAAAAAGCAGGAATTGTTGATTTATTTACGACAAACCCTGTGAAGATTGGTGATAATATCAAAAAACTGGCAAAGCTTCCACTGCATCATAACCCAGGTGAGAAGTTTACTTATAGTGAAGGATTGGACGTTTTGGGATATTTCATTGAAATTGTTTCGGGAAAGCCTTTTGATGAGTATTTGAAACAACATCTTTTCGAGCCACTCGGAATGCAAGATACTTATTTTTACTTACCCGATTCCAAGAAAGACCGCTTGGTGTATATTCACAAACCTGACAGTGCCAAAACTTGGGTGCGTTATCCTGTTACTTTCTACGACCCGAACTACCCAATTTCGGGAGCAAAAACATTCTTTTCGGGCGGAGCAGGACTATCATCAACCGCAAAAGATTATGCTACTTTCCTGCAAATGTTACTCAATGGAGGCACCATGAATGGCAAACGTTTCCTAAGTCGAACCACCGTAGATTTATTGACAGCTACTAATCAGACTGGCGAACTTTATGGCTCAAAAGGTGAAAGTTTCTTCAGTTTGGGTTTTAGTGTCATTAGTCAAATCGGACAAATGAAAGGAAATGGTAGTGCAGGAAGATTTAATTGGGGTGGATATTTTAATACTAATTATTGGGCCGACCCTAAAGAAAAAATCATTATGGTATTGATGAAACAAACCCAAGCTGCACCCGATGGTGGCTCAGAAGCACTTTTTACTCGAATGATTTATCAATCAATTGATGATTAATGCTTATATTTATCTACACAACTCCCTTTTTGGTCGTTTATAGGCAGATTTGAACTAAACTTTTCTTAGTTTAATTCTGTCTAAATATCGTAACAAGATAAAAACTTAAAATTACAAATCTACGATATAGTATAAATTACCAAAACTTACATGAAAAAGCTGCTACTTCAAATCTTCTTTTACACGTTTATTTCCCTGACCGTCTTTGCCCAAACTACCGAAGTGATAGGAACTGTGCAAGACGCACAAGCCACTGTTGGGGTTTCGGGTGCGAGTATTCTATTAATAAATTCACGAGATTCAACTCAGCGAAAAGGAATCTTGGCCGATGCCGATGGAAACTTCAAACTAACGAATGTTAAGTCAGGAAGTTACCGTTTGCGTGTTTCTTCAATTGGCTATACAAACCTCGAAATGCGTGTTTCGGTGGGCAATTCTCCAAAAAATTTAGGAATTTTAAAATTGACTGAAAATGCCAGCCAACTTGCAGAGGTGACGGTGCGTGAAAAACAAGTTCGTGTTGAGCAGAAAGGCGATACGATTCAGTATAATGCCGCAGCTTTCAAAACCAATCCTGATGCTACGGTTGAAGATTTGGTAAAGAAAATGCCGGGTGTAACCATCGAAAACGGTGTTGTAAAAGCACAAGGCGAAGAGGTAAGAAAAGTAACGGTCGATGGGCAAGAGTTTTTTGGCGATGATGCTGCTCTGGCACTCAAAAATCTTCCTGCCGAAGTAGTAGATAAAGTACAGGTTTTCGACCGTCTCAGCGAACAGTCTCAGTTTACTGGCTTTGATGATGGAAATACCGTAAAGACTATCAATATCACTACTCGCCAAAATAAAAATAATGGTCAGTTCGGAAAAGTCTATGCAGGTGTGGGCGATGACGAGCGTTATCAGTCAGGAGCGAGTGTAAACTTCTTCAAGAAAGACCAACGACTCACCATCATTGGATTATCTAATAATATCAATCAACAAAATTTTTCTAATCAAGATATTCTCGGAGTACTCGGTGGCTCGGGTGGTGGTGGCGGTGGAATGCAGTTTGGTGGCGGCGGCGGCGGTGGTGGTCGTCAAGGTGGCGGCGGTGGCGGTCCACGTGGCGGCGGTGGTGGCGGCGGCGGTTTTGGTGGTGGTGGAGATGCCAGCAATTTTATGGTTGGCCAACAACCAGGTATAGCCAAAACTACTTCTATCGGTTTGAATTACAGCGATAACTTAGGAAAAAAAGTAAAGTTAAGTACCAGCTATTTCTTCAATGCCTCAAACAACGGTAATGAGAGTATTACTTCTCGTGAATATTTGGGAACTGTACCTCAAATGTATGATGATACAAGTGCAACTCGCAATAAAAATCAAAATCATAGAGCCAATATTCGTTTGGAATATACGATTGATAAAAATAATTCTATTGTTTTTACACCTCGTATCAGTTGGCAAAACAACGATGCCTTATCGACAATGATAAGTGAAACTTATTTGCAAGAACAAACCATTAATACTGCCCAAACCAGAAGAAACTCAGAAAATAATGGGTTTAATTTGTCGGGGGAATTATTATTCAGACACCGTTTTGCTAAAAATGGACGTACTTTTTCGGTGAATCTTGGAAACAACACCAGCGACCAAACGGGCTTTTCTTCGCAATATTCGATTAGTAGATTCTTTACTGGCCGAGATACCACTCAGATTGTGAACCAACAAACGCAGTCTCAGACTAATTCCAATCGAATGTCGTTGGGGGTGACTTACACCGAACCAGTCGGCAAAACAGGACAATTACAATTTGACCACAATGTAGGTTATACGCTGAGTTCGTCAGACCGTGAAGTCAATGCTTTTGATGAAAAGTTACTAACGTATTCGATTCTGAATAAATCTTTGAGCAACCTCTTTGACAATTCGTATCTCACTAATCGTACGGGCGTAAGTTATCGTTTACGAGGAAAACAAGGATTTTTTACTTTGGGTACAACCTACCAAAATGCCCAATTGGCCAGCGACCAAACCTATCCGATTTTGCAGGATGTAAAATACGTTTTCAACAGTATTTTACCAAATGCCATGTTTAATTACAGATTTGAAAACAAAGCAAACCTTAGAATTTTTTATCGTACAAGTACCAATGCTCCTTCGGTTAATCAGTTACAGGGCGTAATCAATAATAGTAATCCAACGCAACTTTCAAC
>NZ_JBMLRC010000077.1:0-10680 GCF_049241225.1 Emticicia sp. | reverse complement strand
GGTATTCCGATTGCGAAAATCAAATCGAATCTTAATTTTAGTGCTGGTGTGAATTACGCAAAAAATCCGAACTTGATTAACGAAATAAAGAGTTTCACGAATACATACGGCTTCAATGGCGGCATGGTTTTGAGTAGTAACGTAAGCGAAAAAGTTGATTTTACGCTTTCATATTCGCCAACATATAGTTTAGTGCGTAATTCGGCACAAACCACTCTTAATACCAATTATTTGTTTCAGAATACATCATTTAAAATCAACTGGCTCTTTGGCAAAGGCTTTTTATTACAATCGGAAGTGCTAAATCAGGCTTACTCGGGTTTAGGTACTGGGTTTAATCAAAACTTTACGCTTTGGAATGCTGGTTTTGGTTATAAATTCTTGAAAAAACAAGCCGCCGAACTCCGTATCAATGTTTTCGATTTATTGAAACAGAATAATAGTATTGCCAGAAATGTATCAACTGCCTACATAGAAGATGCTCGTAGTCAGGTACTTACACGTTATTTTATGCTTACATTTACTTATAATTTACGTAATTTCAGATTGTAGAGAATTTTATTTTAGAGGTAAATTCTACTCTTAGGAACGTCCAATTTGGGCGTTCCTTTTTTATAAATTAAATTATCAGAGTAGTACACGACAGGCTTGTTCGTATCAGATAAATTTGTATTTTTACAGCACCATTTTATACGTAACAAAACTAAAAGCAAAGCTCCAAACCAATCTACATGAAAGTCTGTGCCGTTTTTGATATTGGTAAAACCAATAAAAAGTTACTTCTATTCGACGAAGATTATAATATTGTAAAAGAAGAACAATCGCAATTTGAAGAAATTCTGGACGACGACGGCTTTCCGTGTGATGATTTGATTCGGTTAAGTTCATGGCTCAAAACTACCTACGAGTCTATCAAGCAAAATCCTGATTATGAAGTAGTTGGGCTTAATTTTTCGGCTTATGGGGCAAGTTTTGTTCATCTAAATTCGGAAGGTAAACCGATTACTCCACTTTATAATTATCTCAAAAACTTTACTCGCCAAATGAGTAAAGAATTTGCCGAAAAGTATACCTCAAATGTATTTACCGAAACGGCTTCGCCCGAACTCGGTATGCTCAATTCGGGCTTGCAATTGTATTGGTTAAAAAATGAAAAACCAAGTATTTTCCACCAAATCAAATATTCTCTGCACCTGCCTCAATATTGTAGTTTTCTTTTCTCGAATCAACCAGTATCCGAAATTACGAGTGTGGGCTGCCATACCGCTCTCTGGGATTTTCAGAAAAACGATTACCATGCTTGGGTTGAGGCCGAGCATCTTCATTCAGTGCAGCAAACGCCCCAACTTTCGAGCAATATTGCTACTAAGGTTAATGGTGTTGCAGTAGGTATTGGTATTCATGATAGCTCGTCGGCACTTGTGCCATATCTTAAATCTTTCGACGAAAAATTTATCTTACTTTCAACAGGTACGTGGGCCATTAGTATCAATCCGTTCAATGATGAGCCGCTGACTAACACCGAGTTACAAAAAGATTGTTTGTGTTACCTAAATTTTGCAGGAAATCCAGTAAAGGCTTCAAGGCTCTTTGCGGGTAACGAACACGAACGTCAGACCAAACATCTGGCTTCCTATTTTGAAAAAGACGTTGACTACTATAAGCAAGTAAAATACGACCAAGACATGGTTTGGTTTTTACGTAATAAATTCAAACAGGCTACTCCACAAACGGCTGATGTTGGCCTTTTGAAAGATTGTCCGTTTGTGGAGCGAAATCTCAACTTATTTAAGTCTTACGAAGAAGCATATCATCAATTTATGCTTGATTTGGTAGCTCAGCAGGTGGCATCGCTAAATCTGGTAATGGGCTGGAGTAAGCCAACGCAGATTTTTGTGGATGGTGGTTTCTCGAAAAATGATATTTTCATGAATCTTTTGGCCGAAACTTACTTCAATAAACAGGTTTATGCTTCCGAAATTGCCCAAGCATCTTCTTTGGGAGCTGCTTTGGTAATTCACGAACACTGGAATTCTAAGCCAGTTCCTCAACAATTGATTGCTTTGAAAAGGTATTTTTAAGCCTATCGTTATAAAACTAAGCAAAATAGTGTTAGCTATTTTAGGGGATTGAGCTGTTAGATAGGTTTTTTCAAATACTTGACTATCAAATAATTATAAAAACCGAAAAGACATTTGTAATGAATGTCTTTTTTTTTATATTTGTTCTACCGTAAACCTTAAAACATAACCTATAATTTGAAAACGCTTAGTTTTGTGAACAACAAAGGTGGCGTCGGAAAAACAACCTCTGCTCAGAATGTCGGTGTGGCTCTGCATCGTTTTGTCAAAAGTAAAGTGTTGTTTATAGACCTTGACGCCCAAGCAAGTCTTACTCGTTGTTTTGGTTATCATAATTTGCATTTTTTCGATGCTGATACGGGCAGTTTTATTTTGAATGATAAGACTTTTGATGAAGTAGTTGTCAAGACAGATGTGGGCGATTTACTTCCCGCCTCAATGGGATTTTTAGCCGCCGAAGAAAGAATCCGAGCCAGTGCAGTTTTTCCTTTTAATCTCAAAATTGCCCTCGATAAAATCAAACACCGCTACGATTTTATCATCATTGATTGCCCCCCAAGCTTATCTACCTCCGCCCGAATCGCTTTAGTTGCCTCCGACCTATATTTTGTACCACTCCAAGCTGAATTTTTAAGCTATGAGGGACTCCGTAATTTTTTGGCTTTTGCCAGTCAGATTTCAATGATTTGCCCGAATCTCGAATTGGGTGGTGTTTTTGCTACTCGATATAATCCTAAAATGAAACGCCGATTAAGTGTAGATTTGATAAAATCAACAAAAAAACAGCTGAAAGAACAATTTTTAGATACATATATTCGTGATAATATAGCAATTCCTGAAGCCCAAGCCAGCGGAAAAGATATTTTCATGTATGAGCCAGACTCGAATGGTGCAATCGATTATTACAAACTCACCCGCGAATTAGTCAATAAACGTTTTACGAAAAATCTCATGGAGCAATTAATGAGAGCATAGTTAGAATTCCTATAAATTATCCAAGAAATATTACTTTTTCTATAAAAAATTGTAGAAATAAATTGTTTTTGAGTAGATTTGTTTTTTACCTAAACCTATAACCACTAAATGCAACCCGCCAAGTACGCCAAAGTAAAGTTTCTGAATAGAGACAAGTCATTGTTTTTTTCAGTACTTAGAGAAAACATTGATTCCTATTTTGAAACCAATTCTCTTGAGAAAACGGGTGGCTCGAAATTGCTTTTCAAGGCAATATTCATGTTGAGCCTTTATCTGATTCCATTTGCTCTGATTCTTACCGGAAATTTCACCCCATTACAAATGCTATGCCTGACCGTCGTGATGGGCTTAGGAGTGGCTGGTGTTGGAATGTCGGTCATGCACGATGCCATTCATGGTTCGTTTTCATCTTCTTCTAAACTTAATAAACTCTTCGGGGCATCCATTTATTTGCTCGGAGGAAATGTCTATAACTGGGATGTGCAGCACAATAAATTGCATCATACTTATACCAATCTCCATGATATTGATGAAGATATTACTGGTAAATTTATGTTGCGTCTTTCGAGTGGCGATAAACTAAAAGGCATTCATCGATTTCAGCATATTTATGCTTTTTTCTTGTATAGCCTCATGACAATTTCTTTCCTGTGGAAAGATTTTAAAGAAATTTCTTTATACAATAAAATGGCTGAAACTGGCTTGGTGAAACCTTTTCCTAAAAAAGAATTAGTTACACTAATCATTAGTAAAATAGGATATGTGCTATTTATTTTTGTCTTACCGATGTTAATGCTAGACATTACCATTGGACAGTGGTTTGCTGGATTTATGGCTATGCACTGTACTGCAGGAATAATTTTAAGTACGGTTTTTCAGTTGGCTCACATTGTAGAAGGAGCTGCACAACCAGCAGTTGATGATCGTGGCAATATAGAAAATGCTTGGGCGATTCATCAATTGAATACAACGGCTAATTTTGCGGGCAATAATAGAATTCTCTCGTGGTATATTGGCGGACTTGACTACCAAGTTGAGCATCATTTGTTTCCGAATATTTCGCATGTGCATTATCCTGCCATTGCATCAATCGTAAAAAATACTGCCGAAGATTTTGGAATTGTTTATAACAATAAAGAATCGTTTACGAAAGGTTTGCAATCACACATCCGAATGCTCCATAATTTAGGTCATGGAGCGGTGTAGAGAAAAATGAGTAAAGAAAGTTTGGTCAATTATATTCAACAAATCTTACCGATGCCAATCGATAAGGCCGTCTATATTGCTACTTTTTTTACTCAAAAGAATTATGTAAAAAATGACTTTTTGCTAAAAGAAGGCAAAATCTGCACTGAATCTTATTTTATAGAGTCAGGCTTTCTGCGTTCGTATGTGGTTGATATTGATGGTAATGAAGTTACCACTGATTTTTATGGAAGCAACCTCTTTGCCAATGATTTTTTATCGTTTTTTAAACGAATTCCTTCTAACGAAAACATCCAAGTTTTGGCCGATTGCACAACTTGGATGATAAACTATAATGACTTACAGACTTGTTTTCATACAATTCCCGAATTTCGGGAATTTGGGCGTATGATGCTTATCAATAATTATTCGAGACTAAAAGAGCGAATGCTCGGCATGATTCTGCTTACTGCCGAACAACGCTACGAAAAATTGCTTACCTCGCACGCCGAAATATTTCATAATGCTCCGCTAAAATACATTGCTTCTTATTTAGGGATAACTGATACTTCGCTCAGTAGAATTCGTAAAGAAATTACCCGTGGCAGGTGAGTCTGGTTACTTTTTTATCTGTTAATGCTTAATGGTTCCATTCATTTAAATAAATACCCAGTAACTAATCTACCACTATAACAAAGTACTTGGGTCGAGCAAATTATTTTTTATTGAGAAAACTACTAAGCCTGCGGTATTTCGCATACCTGTTTTTTCGAGTAAATTGTTTCTATGTCCATCAACCGTACGAACGCTTATGAAAAGCTTATTTGCAATTTCTTGGGCAGTATATTGCTTACAAATTAGGTCGAGCACATCAAGTTCGCGTTGTGTAAGTGTTGAAGGAATATCATCCTGAATCAGTAAACGAGGTTTCTTACCTGTCAAACGGTTTTTCATGGCTGCCAGAAAGGCTTCGTTGAAATAAAAATCTTTTTCCATCACTGCCCAAATGGCCTTTTCTACTTCGGCGGGTTCTACATTTTTGAATAAATAAGCATTTACGCCTAATTCCATGAGGTGCGTAACGAAACGGTCTTCGCTGTAAACTGATAGAATAATGATTTTAATCTGAGGAAATTTCTGGTGAAGGATTTTGGTTGTATCAACACCATTGAGTTCGGGCATCGACAAGTCGAGTAGTACAATGTCAGGTTTTACTTCGGCGGCTTCGATGGCCTCAATTAGTGCTTTTCCATTATCTACTTCGAGTATAATCTGGATATTTTCAAAGGAATTAACGATTGAAATCATGCCTTTGCGAAACAACACTTGGTCGTCGGCAATGGCAACGTTTACGGTTTTCATGGTTGTTTTAGTGGTTTTGAATCGGTGAACTAAAATTTAACACACTGAATAATAAATTTATTAGCTGTTCGGGATTCTTAATTCAAAGGAATACTTACGTTGAGTTTTAGGCCTTCGTTGGGTTTTGTTTCAAATTTTGTTGTGCCATTTATCATTTTGGTTCGGGTTTCGATATTTTTTAGACCCAAACTACGTTTCTGATAGGCCTCTACAAAATCGAAACCTTTGCCATTGTCTTTATATTCAATTTCGAGTGTATCGTTCTCAGACTTTAGCACTAAATGTACACTTTCGGCTTCTGAATGCTTGACCGCATTATTGAGTAATTCTTGAATGAGTCGGTACACAATCAAGCTTTTCTTTGTATCAATCGATACCAGATTATCAACTTTCAGATAAATAGCAATATCCGAAAGTTCCATTGTTTTTTCGCATAAACCCTCTACTGAGTATGCCAATCCAAATTCTTCTAAACCTTGTGGTAATAAATCGTTGGAGATTCGTCTTACGTTATCAATGGTGTTGTCTATCAGTATTTTTGATTTATTACTGATACTTTCGATGGCTGTTTCTTCATTTGGGCTTTGTTGAATTTGCCCAACCAAGAGCCTAAGTGTTGATAGGGCCGCACCAACTTCATCGTGCAGGTCACGGGCAAGTCTTTTTCGTTCGGTTTCAATAGCTTCGAGAGTACCGTGGTAGAGTTCTCGTTGATGTTTGGCTTCGGCATCTTTAAAAGCCAAATCTTGCCGGATAATCCGACGTTGATAGATTATTATAAATGAGACAACGCCAACCGCCAACAGAACCATTGCGATTGTTCCGCCAAAGAGTAAAATGTATAAATCTAACGGCGATGACTGTGCCATAGGCCAATTCCTAAAAATAGATGTAAGAGTAACATTAAAAAGGCGTGCATTCCCCATGCAAGCGATAATAGATGGTTATCTTTTTTGATTAAATTACTGAGAATATAGATGAATAGATTACCTGCAAAGTAAAACAAAAAACCTGAGTTAATCCAAAAAATTGGTTGTTTTGTTGGGTCACGGGTATCAAGTTCTATCAACATTTTGTAAAAGCACAGTAAAGATAACCCAATTATAATAATACTCTCTAAACCACTGGCATAAGTATTAAAATTGAAGATTCCTTGAATAAAAATACCATTAATAATAGCAAGTATTGTGAAGGCTACAATAATGAAAGATATTGATTTTTGATTAAAAAAAGTACCAAAAAACTTTTTATAAAATAAACCAATTACGATAAATTCTAAAATTGTGTAAAGGTGGAGTGCGGGGAGTGTATTTGGAACTTTAAAATACATAAGCGAGTGTGACAGGATTTCGAAGAAAGTACCGAGTAAGATGAAATACCAAATCATGATAAGCTCATTTTTCAAATACTTGTAGCGTATAAGCCCAATTGTCAATGTAAAAATAAGTACGTAAGATACGTTATTCAGCAGCCATATTAGAAACGAGTTTACCATACCATTAATGAGGATAAAAGTAAGTAAGCATTACTAAATCTAATGCTTACTTAGTGCGGGTTTAGTTAATTTAACTGATATTAGCCTTCCGGATAAGGTGGTACAGGGTGGCTAAAATCGTAAATTTCGTCTCCTTCGCTCTCTAGTTTAATATTTTCTGGATTATCATTATCAATAATCAAATGAGCGTTCGACATCATCACGCAGCCATAGAGCGTATCTTTCTTACCTATATGGTCTAAATATTTCATTCCGAGTGTAAATTTGATATATTCTTTGTCCTTATTTTGGTCTAAGACAATCTGGATTTCATCTCGGTGGAAATAAAAAGCCGTAAAATCTTCGGTTTTGAAGTGCTTATTATTGAGGTAGTTTTCAACGTACTCTTTTGCCAATGCTGGGTCGATTGGCTTGTCGTAATCAGGAATTTTGTTTTCGGACATAATATGTAAGTGATATAAAAGTGAAACGATACAAATATAGATTTTTTTAGGAGAGCATCAATGCGTAAAAATACCTGTTTTGCTAAATAGGCGTTTATACCCTTATTGTATTTTAGCATTTTATTGAGATTTGTAATTGTAAAAAGAGATTCAAAAATACATCTTCAACATAATTCCTAAATACAATCTCATGAAAACCTATCCTTACAAAAATCTTGTCTTCAAGGGCGGAGGTGTAAAAGGTATTGCTTATGTTGGTGCCTTGAAAGCACTCGAAACAGCGAATATATTGCCTCAGATTACCCGTTTTGCGGGTACTTCAGCAGGTGCAATCACGGCCGCATTAGCGGCTTGTCGTATTAGCTCTGATGCCTTGAATACTTTTCTAAGTACAACTAATTATAATAATTTTAAAGATAAAGGAGGCGTTTTTAATTTTCTGAATGATCTCGCTAATCATTTTGGGGCTTATGAAGGAGATTATTTTTTAGACGATTGGTTTAAGGTTTTTCTTTCAAAGCAGGGTGTTGACCCCGAAATTACTTTTAAAGGAGTAAATGATAAATTCGGAACAACCCTGAAGGTGTTTTCAACCGATTTGAATTTGCAACAAGTTCAAGTTTTTTCTTTTGAAACTACACCTAATGTGAAAATTGCGGAGGCTGTGCGGGCTTCAATGTCGATTCCGATGTTTTTTAGGGCTTGGCAGTTTCCTGATGGAGATCCAAACGACCATATTTATGTCGATGGGGGAGTTATGTACAATTATCCAGTCGATACTTTTGATTCGGTTGATTCGCCCGAAGCGACACTCGGCTTTTTCCTCACTGACTTGAATCCCGATGATCATAAGCCAAATGATTTGGCGTTTGGAATTTCACACCTTGAATTATATATCAAGTCGGTTTTTGAATCATTAATGAATTCACAAGATGTGATGGTGAATGAAAATGAATTTGATGAATCACGTACCGTAAGAGTTGATGATTTGGGTATCTCCGCAACTGATTTTGGAATTACTCAAGACCAAGCCAAACAGTTGTACGATTCTGGCTATAAGGCTACCAACGATTTCTTGAAAGCAAAAAATATCTGACTTATTTACATAGAAAACGCCACTTTTTGATTAAAAAGTGGCGTTTTCTGTTCTTTATAAAATATTTTAATGACCTTTTCCGCCACCTTTTACCACTTCTTTATCGAAATCTATACCTTGTTTACGTAAAACGCCTTGCACTACAATTCCAAAAATGAATAAGTAAACAAAGCATCCTGCCGCCAAAAGATAAGATTCTTGAATACCGAACGAATCGGCCACTTTTCCTTGTACAACAGGTATGATTGAGCCTCCAAGAATCATCATAATCAAGAAAGCCGCCCCTTGATTGGTGAATTTTCCGAGTCCAGCGGTTCCGAGCGAGAAGATACTCGGCCATAAAACCGAACAGAACAATCCTCCCGAAATCAGCGAGAAAAGAGCAATTTTACCAGTTGTCATTACACCAATGATAGACATAATTGCACCAAGTGCTGTGAAAATCAATAATAAACGCACTGGCTTTTCTTGGCTAGCAAAATATGCCAAAATCATGATTGCCACGCATGCGGCATAAGGGTATAAATCACTAACATCACCACTATATAAAGAGTTGACAATCAATACAATTGCGAATGCAACAAACGGAACAATGATAGTAAGAATTTTCTTCATTGATTCAGATGGGTTGAAGTTGCCAATGGAGGCCGTCCATCGACCAATCATCATACTTCCCCAAAACAATGATACAAATTTTGAGATTTGCGATGAATCTAAATTCTGTGTTTCTTTCAAATATTCACCAAGATTTGAGCCAATCGTTACCTCAACGCCTACGTAAACAAAGATTGCGGTCATACCCAATACTGCTTGTGGATAACTTAATACCGAACCTGCATTTTGTACTGCTCCTGATTTTCCTGCTAACGAATAAATCATGTAGCCGATCATTAATACAGTCATTAAAATAAACGTAAATGTGATAGCAATTTCGATTGAAAAAGCGGCAGCAACTCCCACACACAGCACCAAAAATGCCAAAGGCAAACCAATTACGATATTGCTAACTTGAACATCTTCATCGTTTTTGATGCGAGGCAGTTTAGAAATCCAGAAAAATAGGGCCATTAATGCAAACAAAACACCTAAAATAAGATAAGGTACCTTCACATCCTCAATTGAAGCATTAGCAGCAGCATCTTTTGAGATCGAACCGAAGATCGCATATGAAACCAAAGCTGGCCCAATAGTACCACCTAAGTTATTGACCGCACCACCTAAATTAATGCGTTGAGCCCCAGTTTCTGGTGGGCCAAGTGCAATCATAAAAGGTTGAGTAGCCGTCTGTTGTAATGAAAACCCTAATCCTACGATAAACAATCCTGAAAGTAGCAAGTTATATGAAGCATTCTGAGCAGCTGGATAAAACAGGAGTGTACCCACGGCCGAAATTAAGAGCCCAATTACAATTCCATTTTTGTATCCGATTTTGTTGAGGATATCTCCACCCATGATGCGTGAAAATATCAAATAAAGCACCGAACCAATAAAATAAGCCGCATAGAAGGCAAAGTCTACGAGTTGGGCTTGGGTTTGAGTAAGAGTAAATTTTTCTTTAAAAAGAGGAATTAAGATTCCGTTTGAAGCTGCAACAAAGCTCCAAAAGAACCATACGGTCATTAGAGTGTAAAGGTGAGAACGATTATTTTGCATAAAGTAGTAAGGTTAAAATTGAGTTGCAAATAAGTAAATATATGCCCTATTTCCAAAAGTAATTATTGAAATAAGGGCCATGGGCAGATGGTTTCATCTGGTGTTTACTTGGGATTTAATCAAATTTTTTGTTAAAGAATTAGATTCTTGCTCTGAATTTATGGTAAGGTTTAGTGAAGCATTTTTTTTTAAATTAATTTGCGAAGAACATCGTTTTAATATTAATTTTTTTATGACTAATTTTAATGGATAAATTTGAGAGAGAAATAACTACACTGTAAACTAAATTAATATCTCCCGCATAGGCGAGGGGTCGGCGACGGTCGGCCGCTGCCGTTAGGGAGGGGTCAAAATAGACTGATTATCAATTGCTTACAAACCCCACCATTT
>NZ_JBMLRC010000076.1:0-5964 GCF_049241225.1 Emticicia sp. | reverse complement strand
AAAGGCTTTGCCGAAGGACAAGTAATCGTAGAAAAAGAAGAAGTAGTAATGGTAGAACCGAAGCTAATCCAATGATAGAATGAGCGAATGAGTGAATGATAGAATATATTAATTTTTTATTCGCTCATTCTATCATTCACTCATTCAAAATTAAACACTTTCCAACCTTTTTAAAACAAAAACAGTCAAGCATGTCAAACAACGATATTTTAAAGAAACTACGTGTTGCTCTGCAACTACGTGACGACCAAATAGTAGAGATTTTGAAGCTGGCCAACTTCAATGCCTCTAAAGCCGAAATCGGAGCTTTTTTCAGAGATAAAGAACACCCCAACTTTAAACCTTGCGGTGACCAAATCCTGAGAAAATTTCTTGACGGACTCATCATACACTTACGTGGGCCCAAAGAAGACAAAAAGCCGTCGATTATTAAGAGCAACATCTTGGTTCAAGACCCAAAAACACCTACCAAATAGTGTTGTGTAGAGCGTTGGCGGGCGTTTCTCTAAAAGTCAGATTATTCACTTTTGGAGTTTTTCTCCGCTAAACCTCAGAAACACTGTGAGATTATTATCGCAAAAAAACTTTGCGGGCATCGTATGCCTGTGTATGTTGGCCTGTTCGCAACCAAAGAAACTGATTGAGCCAATTTCAAATGAAATAACTGTTCCGAAAAATACGGTAACAGTACCAAAAGATACGATTATTGTACCCAAAAAAGATACAGTAATTATCAAGAAAGATACGGTAGTTGTAAAAACTGACACAGTAAAAAATGTAGTTAGCCAAGATACTGTTAAGAAAAAACCTATCGGTGATCAAATCTTTGAGTTTTATGAGATTACAGCTCCCGAAATGACTATTCATTTCCCCTCACATAGCATCGTGATGATTCCGATAAGCAATGTAGGAAAAGATGTAGGCGTAGCTAATAGTTTTTGTGAGTATTGGCTTTATACAAAAGATGGAAAGTTGGTTTGTTATTGTAAAAATACTATCAGTGGCTTGCACCCTGTCTATGCCAATAGTTTCAATACAAATAATCATTTGCCGCAGTTTACTAAGAAAATTGCTTATGGAGAATATCGTTTAGTATATAAAAATATCTCGAAAGAACCCGTACGACAAGATTTGGTTTTTGGAACAATCATCAGCGAAAACAAAGACCAGATTGATGTTAAGGTTGATAGTGGCCAAACTCGTGAATTTTGGATAAAAATTTACCCATCAACGAGCAATTTCAAGATGAATAATAATAACAAAGAGAAATTGTAGATAGTCAACAGTCGATAGTCAACTGTCCACGGTAAATAGTCACTGCCTATCTCTTTTTTAAAATCACTGTGGTCTATCAACTATTGACCGTGGACTTCTTAATTATGACTTTCCGAAATCGTTTGCAATATTTACTGGTTGTACGGCTACAAATCTCAAATAAAGAGGCCTTAAGCCTTATTTTTTCGGGAAAAGTTTTGGTAAATGGCATTGCTGCAAAGTCAAATTGTGAACTTACACAGACCGATGAAGTTGTTTACGAAGAGCAGGTTTTGCAGGAAGCAAAAAAACTGATATACATTGCCTACTACAAACCTCGTGGCATTGAAACAACACTCAACACTACAATTGCCGATAATTTGAAAGATATTTTGCCCTTTGAAGAGGATGTTTTTCCAGTTGGAAGGCTCGATAAAGAATCGGAGGGCTTACTGCTTTTGACTAACGACGGAACGGTTTATGATAAAATTCTCCGCAACGAAAACAAGACCGAGAAAGATTATATCGTAGAAGTTGATAAAGCAATTACGAATGATTTTCTGGAGAAAATGTCAGACGGAGTCGTAATTATGGGCAAGAAAACCTTACCATGCACACTGGCTCAGGTGGATGATTTCAGATTCAAAATAACGCTGATTCAAGGGTTAAATCGGCAGATTCGGCGAATGTGCTATAAACTTGATTATGAGGTTTTGAGCTTGAAACGAGTAAGAATCGGCAATATCTCTCTCGGAGATTTACGGGCGGGTGAGTATCGTGCTTTAAATCGTGAGGAAGTTTTATAGCTAATCTGCAAACTAAATAAAAGCAAAAAAGCATTGCTCGAAACCGAACAATGCTTTTTTTATGCAAGAAAAATATTATTTATACATTACTTTCTTCACTGCATCTACCGTACGTTTTACGTTTGGTAAAGTAGCTTCGATGAGCGTTGGAGCGTAGTGAAGCGGAATATCCATGTTGTTTACACGAATTACTGGGGCATCCAAATAATCAAACGCATAACGTTGTAAGTGATAAGTAATTTCTGATGAAATAGCTGCCAATGGCCATGCTTCTTCAACTACTACACAACGGTTTGTTTTCTTCACTGAATTGATAACAGTTGCATAATCAATCGGACGAACTGTGCGTAAGTCAATCAATTCAACTTTGATACCATCTTTTTCTAATTCAGCAATAGCAGGAAGAACAACTCTCGGAATCATTTTTCCGAACGAAACAATTGTTACGTCAGACCCTTCTTTTACGATATTAGCTTTGCCAAGTGGAAGAATGTATTCGCCTTCTGGCACTTCGCCTTTATCGCCATACATTTGCTCCGACTCCATAAAGATAGTCGGGTCGTTATCACGAATCGAGGCTTTCAATAAACCTTTTGCATCATAAGGATTGCTCGGTACTACTACTTTCAAACCTGGCGTGTTGGCAAACCAGTTTTCAAAGTTTTGTGAGTGTTGAGCTCCTAATTGCCCTGCATTTCCCGTTGGTCCACGAAATACAATCGGACAAGAGTATTGACCAGCCGACATTGCCATAAATTTGGCTGCCGAGTTGATAATTTGGTCGATAGCAACCAAAGAAAAGTTGAAAGTCATGAATTCGATTACTGGACGCAAACCGTTTACGGCCGCTCCAACTCCGATTCCACCGAAACCTAATTCGGCAATAGGGGTATCGATAACTCGTTTTGCTCCGAATTCATCTAACATCCCTTGACTTACTTTATACGCACCGTTGTATTCGGCTACTTCTTCACCCATCAAGAAAACGTTTTCATCACGACGCATTTCTTCTGATAAGGCTTCACGTAGGGCTTCTCTAAATTGTATTTCTCTCATTTTCGCTTAGAATTTTGCATTTTTGCGGACGTAAAATTAGTGCATCTGCCCCGAAACTCAAAACAATCTTGTGTAATATTCAATATTTTAGCGTGCGTTTAGCGGTTGGTTGTTGGGTTTCTGTTTCGTATCTTTCATAAAACTCTGTCTATTAGCACATTACACACAACAAGAAAGAGTAAAATTCACGAAAAAACCTGCTATATCAATACAAAAAGAAAAGCGTCAGTTGCTCAACCGACGCTTCATCTTCACTTTAAATAGTCATTATTTCACATCATTAGCACTAATGGCATTTCCTTGAAAAGGTGGAATACCGCCCAAAGGTTTGAATATGTCGAGGTCATAAAACAAATAAGCCAGTTTTATCACTCCACGAGCATAGGGTTTCAGCGTACCATCTTTTGCTTTTTCAAAAACCTCTCTTACTTGAATCAAATAAGTATCTTCATTTTTGGCCAGTGCCGCCAAATAAGCAATCGAACCGCTGCCGAAGACTGTCTGACTTGCTACTTTCTTGCCATCTCTGAGCAGCGAAACATCAAATTCTTGGACTACTAATTGCTTTTTTTCTTTGCGGTCTGATTCATAAAACGGAAAAGTTTTAAGCGATAAATCGGTATCTCTACGACCAAACGCTAAGTTGGAAGGAGCAAATTTTCCATTAACTAAACATTGAACTTTAATGATTTTCTTTTTTTCTTCTTGTGGAGTTTC
Organism: Emticicia sp.; assembly: GCF_049241225.1. NCBI lineage: Bacteria > Pseudomonadati > Bacteroidota > Cytophagia > Cytophagales > Leadbetterellaceae > Emticicia > Emticicia sp. Next base: position 2,131 of record NZ_JBMLRC010000076.1, on the reverse strand, counting down.
GATTTCATTACTAATGTTCTGTGCAAAGCACATGGTCGATGTTAGACCCCAAGCAATTGCTATCGCCTTGAATCTGATTTTGTAAAAGTCTGTCATTTTACAGCATTTTTTTAGTTAAGACTAAAAAGTTGAACATTTGAGTTTTGATGATTTATTAGCAAAAGTTTTGTTATTAAACGGTATCAAAAGACGTGCCAAAACATTTTCTTAGAAATTATTGCTTATTTTGTGGGCTAAAAGCATCAAAATTCGTCGAATTGATTATTTTTCGATGACATACTCCTGATGAAGGAAAGAATTTTTAATTTATCAACATTATGGCAATCCATATACGTCCAGCAATTTTAATCATCGAAAATCAACGAGTGCTAACCATGCAGTATCAGTACGGTGGGCAAGAAGTATTTAATTTACCAGGCGGAAACTTAGAACTGGGCGAACACCTGAGCGATGCTCTTGCACGTGAAATGCAAGAAGAACTGGGCATTGAGGTTGCTGTCGGAGAGCTAATTTTGGTCGGAGAAGTTTATTTTGAAGAACGCAAAAAACACACACTTCACTTGCTTTTTGAGGGGAAAATCACGGCTGGGGTTCCAACACTCAATCCAGCAGAAACGTCTGCTTTAGCCATCAAGTGGCTTGATGTAAATGACTTGGAAAAAGTAAATCTGTACCCAAACCTTTCAAAGCAAATTCGAGAGCATTTAGCAGGAAAATTGAGCAATAGATATATCGGAAAGATTGACCAGCAATGGTTTTAGGATGGTCCGCGTTCAACCTCCAACAGCCAATAAAAGCAAATCGGAAGTTTATACACAGTCGATGGCCCGAAGTTTTCTACGAAGAAATCATGCACTTGCTTTCATTGCTCGAATCTTGGGCGAGTAAAGATAGACCAAGGCTATCACCGTGAAACTTCCCATTGCTGCAAAAGCTATCGGAAAACGGCTGGCATCATTACCATAAATCCAAGCCGAAAGAAATGCCCCTAAACCAATACCAGCTTCGAGCGAGATATACATCGTTGCCAAAGCTCGTCCACGGTTTTCTTCTTCGCATAAATCAACCGTCCATGCTTGAGAAATAGGCGAAATAACCCCCAAAGCCAGTCCAAAAAGAACAGCAGAGCCTACAAATGTATAAATATTACTGGCAAAAACTGGCAGCGTCATACCAACAATCAGCACCATACAGGCCCAACGAAGCACTGAAATTCGGCCATTTCGGTCGGAGAATTTTCCTGCAACAACCCTAATAAATAACGATGAGAGCGTATAAATCAAAAAGAAGATACCTTTATTTTTCAGGCCTACTGTTTTAGTCAAGTCGGGGGCGAGCGTCACGATTGCTCCGTAACTAAAAGAAGTCAAAAATACCACAATTGCCGCTGGCAAAACCATTCGGTCGAACATATCATCGCGGGTAACTTTTAGCGAATTGAACGAAAATTTTTCTTGTTTTTCCTTCGGAAGTGTCTCTTTCATGTTATACAAAATCGCTATCGAAATCAGGGCAAACATCGAAGAAATATTAAACAAAACATTTATTGAAAACGTATCGGCAATCCAACTTCCCAGTGCTGGGCCAAAAGCCATTCCCAAACTTCCCATTAGTCCGTGCATGCCCATAGCTTCTCCCCTACGGTGCATCGGTACAATATCTGCAATGTAAGCGGCCGTTCCTGTAGGTTTGAAACCTGTGGAAAAACCATGTACCAAACGCAAAAATAGAAAAGGATAAACCGTAGTAACTAATGGATAAAAGAATCCACAAACAAAACAAACCAACGAGCCAAAAGCCATCACTGGCACTCGACCGATGCGGTCAGTCAGACGCCCGCTAAAAGGACGAGAAAGCCCAGCCGTGAGGGTAAACAAGCTGATAATCAAACCTTTGTATTCTTCACCACCCAAACTTGTCAGATAGTCGGGGAGTTCGGGAATAAGCATATTGAAACTACAAAAGAACACCAACGAACTCAGACAAAGCAACCAAAATTGAAGAGAAAATATACTATCAGATTGTTTTTCCATAAAAATCAAAAGCCGACAAAGCCCCAGTGAAGTTTTTTTTCTAAAATATTTAGGCTTAATGACCTTTTAGAAGAATTTTTCTGCAAAAATAAGGGCAA
>NZ_JBMLRC010000075.1:0-3218 GCF_049241225.1 Emticicia sp. | reverse complement strand
GCCCCAACCTTATCTAAAGCCGCTTGCTTTACCAAAATATCATATCTCGCAACCGATTCTTGCAAACGAGCTGTTATAACTTCGTTCGATGCTCGTAGATATTCAATCATAATTGCCTGTCCGTTTCGGTAGCGACTTTCAACAATCTTGAAATATTTTTCAGCTTTAACAGTACCATCCTTTGCGGTATTCAATGCTTTTTTTGCGGCTTCCAACTCAAAATATGCCTGCGAAATCTGTAATTGAATCTGTTTTTGAACTTCTTCAAACTTTGCATCGAGTATATTTTTCTGGATTTTTGCTTGCTGAATCTTCGATTTTTTCTCGTATCCGTGGTATAAATCCCAACTCAAACCAATCTGACCAATGATATAAGCTTGGTTTTTGAAAGTATAGCCAAACCCTTGAAAACCAGTGCTTCCACCCACAAAAACCTGCGGACGAATGGCATTCATTTCTTGTAATTTGATGGCGGTTTCGCTAACCTTGATATTTGTACGTAGCTGGCTTAATTCCTGACGATTATTGAGAGCATCGGCTTTTAGTTCGGCCAAGTTGCTTGCCAAGATGGGAGCACTCACTAAGTTGGTATCGGCAACGATTTCGGCAGAAAAATCACGATTCATTAAATAATTCAAGAAAACTTGCACCGATTGTCTGTTCTTATCTAAAACCGCTACTTGTTGGTCGAGCTTACTTACTTCGTATTCGGCCGAATAAATCACATCTTTGGTAGCTACATTATTTCCGACTAATTTTTCATTGAGTTTCACAAAATCGGTGAGTAGTTTTCTAGATGCATCGAAAATCTTTTGTGCTTCGAGGGTTTGTAAATATTGTAGATAAGCAGTCGTGATACTATATCTGATTTCGTTTTCTAAAACCCGCTTCTTTGCTTCTTGTGCCGAAAGTAAATCTCTCTGAATGAGCAAGTTATAACGAATATCAGTATTGAAAATGGGGTACTGAAAACTCAGTTTTGTATCATGAAAATTATTAGGAGCAAGCAACTGATTGACGTTTTCGACCTGCGGGAAATTATTGGTTTTAGTAAGCTGATTGAGCGTAGAATAAACTGGATTCAACAAATCTCCAATCGGGAATTCTAATCTACGGCCACCCGCTGCCAAAGTATAATTGGGATTAAACGTAACTTTAGGCATAAAATTAGCCTTCGCTTGCGTGATGTTTTCGGCAGATTTTAAGAGTTCGAGACGTTCTTGTTTCAAACCCAAGTTTTGCTTCAATCCTTCCTGAATGTATGATTCAAGAATGGGTGACGAAGGAACGCTGCCAGCTTGTGCGAATGCCCCAAAAGACACAAAAAGTAAATAAATAGATAACTTTTTCATAAATCATGTATAAAATCGTAGACAAATCGAGCTATAAGCAATAGGATAAATATAATCGACATTGTTTTGCACAGCCGCTCTGGCTACAAGGTAAAGCAAGTACTGTGGACTATTGACCGTGGACTACTCAACTCCAGCTTTATTGCCCTTATTTAATATTCGCTACATTTAAAATAACCATTTGATAGTTTCTGAACACTGTTAAGTTACAGTTCTGAAAAAAGGTCAGACTCGTAGTCAGACCTCAAAAATCATATTTTTATGCCCGTAGTGACCAAATTAGAGGTGCATTTGGCTATAATTTTATGCTCCGAATTACGTGCCTCGCACTCCATATTAATTACCGTTTTTCCTGCCCTAATCACCTTCGATTTTACATAGACACTATCGCCTACTTTGGCAGGAAGCAGATAATCAATACTTAAATTAATGGTAGAGTAAAAACTTTCACGACCCAACGAAAAAACCGTCATTCCCATCACATCATCGAGCATTGAAGCAGTTACACCTCCGTGTAAGATTTTGCCAGGATTGGTCATTTCATCACGCACTACAAACTCCACCGTAAGCGAGCCTTCTTCTACTGCCACCAACTTTCCATTTAGCCATCGTCCCAAAGCCGAAGGACTAATGTCTGCTGCATTTTTACCAATATTTGATATAAAATAATCTAAAACTTGATTTGTCATTTTCTATTTTCCAATTTTTCCGAGATGCGTATTGCTGAAAGCATCTTCATATTTTAAACCATATCCAAAAATTCTATCCATTGCCGAGTGTGCAAAAAGAATTACACCTGCAAGAATAACATACTGACTATCAACACAATACCCTAAAACAAAAACAATTACGGCTAATAATTTATGATGAAAAAAATTATAGAGCCACGCCCCAATTTTCGGATTTATAAGATAGCCCACCATGCTTAAATCAGGTACAAGAATCAATGCAGGAAACCACCACCAAGCAAAATCTAAGCGACTAAAAAGAAAAATTCCGAGTAAAAACTGAGCAATTTCTTCGAGAATTAGAAGTTTCTTCATACCCCTGTCCCCTAAAGAGGGATTATTTTAAGATTTGTATTGTTTCAATATTTGCACAAATTGGGCATAAGCATCTTCTAAAAGTTGAATTCTTTTTTCTTCGGCAAAAATCATGGTTCGACGGCGTAAATGCAGTGTAGCCAAGCCATGCACCAGGCTCCAAACCATCACCGAAATTGTTTCATTATCTGCTCCTTCAAAATACCCTGCTTTCATGCAATCGCCAACCACAAATTTGAGGGTTTCAAAGGCACGTTCACCATCGCACCAAATTTCTTCACGACATTCCAAGGTTTCCATCGGAGCCGTCATGACAAACATTAAGTCATAGAGTTCGGGGTTTTCAAAAGCGTATTTTAGATAATGCTTACCGAGTGCAACTAATCTTTCAAAAGGGTCATTTTCGCTCATGATACCCGCTTGCATGGCCTGCATCAAGGCCCCGAAAGCCTCAACGTGCAAAGCGAAAAGAATCTCGTTTTTATCCTTAAAGTACAAATAAATTGTACCGGCACTATACTCTATTACTTCGGCAATATTACGAATACTCGTTTTTTCAAATCCCTGCTCTAAAAAAAGCGACCGAGCGGCATCCAAAATTTGTCGCTTCATTTCAACTTTTTCTCTTTCTTTTCTATCAATTACACCCATTTGAAAATCAATTTTCTACTTAACGATGCAAATAAAATGAACGGTGTTCAGAAATGCAAATATTTATTGGATTTTTATCATAACGTCCGAATTGAGATTGTGTAAAATTTCCCCTCCTTTTTCAAGGAGGGGTGGCAAAATTCTGACGAAGTCGAATTTTGACGGGGTGGTT
>NZ_JBMLRC010000074.1:0-1334 GCF_049241225.1 Emticicia sp. | reverse complement strand
TTTGTGACCGCGTAGGGATTCAAAGAAAACGTTTCCCGCCCCAAACCTTCTCATCTGCAAGTTTTGAATAAAAAAAGGAGAACAGCGTTTGCTATTCTCCTTTGTGACCGCGTAGGGATTCAAACCCCAAACCTTCTCATCCGTAGTGAGACGCTCTATTCAGTTGAGCTACGCAGCCATTACTTTAATGACTATGTTTTATTTCCGAGAGTCTAAAACTCTAATTTAGTGACCGCGTAGGGATTCAAACCCCAAACCTTCTCATCCGTAGTGAGACGCTCTATTCAGTTGAGCTACGCAGCCTTTGTATTTACTCTTTTCCCTTTTGGGACTGCAAAAGTACGACTAAAAAATACTTTTGTCAAGCCTTTTATTATTTTTTTAATGAATTTATTTCGTCTAAATCAAGGTTCTTGAAATAGTCATATAATTTCAAGATAATTGCCAGTGCTACGGTTATTTCGGCGGCAGCCACAACCATTATAAAAAGCACAAACATTTGTCCTTGTAGGCGATTTGGGTCGTATTGGCTAAATGCAACCAGATTCAAATTTACTGCATTGAGCATCAACTCAATTCCCATCAGAATCAGAATTGCGTTGCGTTTAGTTACGGCAATGGCCAATCCAATCGAAAACAACAAGGCACTAATAACAAGATAATTTTGTATGGCTATCATCTAATTAAGCTTTCTCTTTTTTTGCAATATACACTGCCCCAATTAGAGCAGCCAATAAAAAAATGCCAATAACCTCAAACGCAAAAATATAGTCAGTCATGAGATTTACCCCAATCTGTTGAACACTACTGCTATTGTGAATTTGTTTGCCAATGATATGGAAGTTGGCTTCAAAGATGATTTTCAAGAAACCTAAAAACAATAAAACGGCTACTAAAACTGCCCAAAAACGATTATGATGCCCAACCTCAATTTTGTTTGGCTGTAAATTGGTGCGTTGAAAGTTCTTATTGTTGGTAAGCATGATACCGAAAATCAATAGTATCAGAATTCCGCCTACGTAAATCATAATTTGACTAACTGCCAGAAAATCAGCTCCGGCAAAAACAAAAAGTCCTGCTATCCCCAAGAGGGTAAGTAACAAACTAAATGCCGCATAAAGTACATTTTTCGTGAAGAGTAAGTACAATGCACCGCCAACTGTGATTACTGCAAAAGCAGCAAACGCAATTTGCTTGATAAGCGTGTAGTCGAGGTTTTTTAATAATTCGTCTAACAATTTAGTCGTTATTTTTAGGTGTTATTTTCATTGTTGGTCTAAAAACAGGTTTAGGCTTTGGCGTTTCGGCCGTTGCTTCCTCTTCCTCTGCTTTTA
>NZ_JBMLRC010000073.1:1914-4013 GCF_049241225.1 Emticicia sp. | reverse complement strand
GTAGCGGGAACAGGACTCGAACCTGTGACCTTTGGGTTATGAGCCCAACGAGCTGCCAACTGCTCCATCCCGCGATGTTGTTCCGTATATCGGACTGCAAAGGTACGAGAAAATTTCACAATAAAAAACTATCTTTGCAAAAAAATAAAAAAAACACGATTATTTTTTGTCGTGACCAATTCAAATGCAAGAAGAAATCATTTCTCCCGACCATAAGGCGGGCTTTATTAGTATCGTAGGAAAACCAAACGTCGGAAAATCGACGTTGATGAATATTCTCGTGGGTGAGCGACTTTCAATCATTACCTCGAAAGCCCAAACTACTCGCCACCGTATCATGGGTATCGTGAATGGTGTGCATGAAGGAACCGACTTTCAGTTGGTGTACTCCGACACGCCCGGTATCATCAAGCCGATATATGAGTTGCACAAATCAATGATGCACTTTGTGCATGGCTCACTCGAAGACGCCGACGTGATTTTGTTTGTAACGGATATTTTTGAAAAGCACGACGAAGATGATGTAATTACCAAACTTCAGCATACCGAAACACCTATTTTATTGATTATCAACAAAATAGATTTGGCAACGCCCGAGCAAATCGAAGAAAAAGTAAGTTACTGGAAAGAAAACTTCAAGGCAGTTGAGGTAATTCCGATTTCGGCATTGCACCAACAAAATGTTGATGGTTTGTTTTCAAAAATTATTGGATTTTTGCCAGTTCATCACCCCTATTTCCCGAAAGATGAACTAACGGATAAACCCGAACGCTTTTTTGCGGCCGAAATTATCCGTGAAAAAATCTTTACGAATTATACGAAAGAAGTACCGTATAGCTGCGAAGTGGTAATTACGAGTTTCAAAGAAAAAGAGGATATGATTGTGGTAAGTGCCGAAATTTATGTGGAACGAACGACTCAGCGTGCGATTCTGTTGGGGCATAAAGGCGAACGTATCAAAAAAGTGGGTATTGAGGCTCGTCAAGAAATGGAAAACTTCTTCGGTAAGAAAATTTTCTTGGAGCAGTACATCAGAGTTGAGCCAGATTGGCGAAACAAACGCCAAAAATTGGAGCGATTCGGTTATGAGTAAACTAATTTTGAATGAGTGAATGTTAGAATGAGTGAATAAAAACGTATCAAACATTCTATCATCCATTCATTCAGTTCCACTGTGGCTATCATTCAAAATTGTTTTTTATGTTTTATCTACTATTAAGTATCATATTTTCGGTTTTGTTGTTGACAAACTTTCGTTTGTACCCAAAATTCGGTATTAGCACTTTTCAGGCAATTGCGTTCAACTACCCAATTTGCTTTCTGACTGGGCTGGCTTTGATGCCCGAAGGACAAAGTTTTGAACTCAATTTTTCAGAAAACTGGACATTCTATGCTCTTATTTTGGGCGTTGGATTTATCATAACTTTCTTATTATCAGGATTTTCTACCCAACGAATGGGAATGACGGCAACTTCACTGGCCAATAATATTTCGTTGGTGATTCCTGTACTTTGTAGTTTATTGATTTTCAAAACACAAGGTCGCCCATTTGATGGATTAAATTATTTAGGCTTGGCTCTTGCTTTGGGGGCGGTTGCACTTAGCACTTTCAAGAAAAGCAATGAGAAAGTATCGGGCAAAGGCTTAGATTTTCTTTTGCCAGTAGCGGTTTTTTTGATGTATGGCGTTACGAACACTTCGATTAATTACTTGAATATCAACTTCATAAAATCGGCCGACCGCACCGTACCCGTTACGCTCGTGATGGTTTTTGGGGCAATTCTGGCGGGAATAATTGTGCTGGCGATTCGAGTAATTCGTGGACAAGAAAAGATTGAATTGAAGAATATTTTGGCCAGTATTACGCTTGGTGTTCCTAATTTCTTGTCGTTCTATTTCTTAATTTTGGCACTAACCGCCTACGGCAATAGCGGTGCATTTGTTTATCCGCTTTATAATATCGGCGTTATTTTGGTTTCGGCTTTGGTGGCTTTTATTTTCTTTAAAGAAAAACTCACAACACTCAATAAAATCGGACTTTTGTTGGCCGTTGTGGCCATAGGTCTGATTTCGTGGCAAGATATCCAAGGTTTGTTTTA
>NZ_JBMLRC010000073.1:0-1814 GCF_049241225.1 Emticicia sp. | reverse complement strand
TGGCCGTTGTGGCCATAGGTCTGATTTCGTGGCAAGATATCCAAGGTTTGTTTTAAATCGTGAATGTCCATTTTGGAAAAATTATATCACACAAATCTAAGAGCCGCTGCGATTTCACAAATTTACACGGAGAAAAACAAAAATAATCTCTGTGAAAGTCTTGAAATCTGTGCCTCTGTGGTAAAAAACGAGTAAAAATTGCGAGTCTAAAATAACTAAAGAAGCTATCTTGCTGATAATCAATAGTTTTCTGCATATTTTTTTGTACCTTTGCACCCCATTTGACAGCACCTTAGAAGTTTGATTGAAGGGCAATCTTGCACTTTGTTTTTCCAAATCTATAATTTCTCGAAAATGGGCTAAGTTTTCTTATTTTTTTACAGTTCTCTGATGTTTATGACAAATATTTAACGGAAAAACTATCGACCGTTGACCATCGACTAAAGAGAATCACTGTTTATTGTTTCAAAAACGATAACCGTTTACTGATTTTTTATGGCAAATATTGTTGCAATCGTAGGCCGACCGAATGTCGGCAAATCTACTCTTTTTAATCGCCTTATCGAGAGCCGTGTGGCCATCACCGATAATATGCCTGGCGTAACCCGTGACCGTCATTACGGACAAGCGGTTTGGACTGAAAAATTTTTCACAGTTATTGATACTGGTGGCTATGTAGTTGGGTCGGAAGATACTTTCGAGGCGGCTATTCGTGAGCAAGTCGAGATAGCTATCGAAGAATCGACTGTTATTTTGTTTGTGGTTGATACCATGACTGGTTTGACCGATTTAGATAATGACTTTGCCAATGTTTTGCGTCGTTCTAAAAAACCCGTTTATGTAGTGGCCAATAAAGCCGAAACCTTCGAGCGTCATCAGACTGCCGCTGAGTTTTATGCAATGGGTTTGGGCGAGGAGATTTTCCCGATTTCGGCTGCTGATGGTAGCGGAACTGGAGAATTACTCGATGCTGTTGTAAAGAATTTTGATGATGAGGGCGTAGAAAATCCAGATGCGGGTATTCCGAGAATTGCGATTTTGGGTCGTCCGAATGTTGGAAAATCTTCTTTCTTGAATGCCTTGACAGGCAAAGATAGAAGTATCGTAAACAGCATGGCTGGCACAACCCGTGATGCGATTGATACACACTATAAACTCTTCGGAAAAGATTTTATTTTGACTGATACGGCGGGTATTCGTAAGAAAGCCAAAGTACAGGAAAATATTGAGTTTTATTCAACACTCCGCTCAGTAAAAGCACTCGAAAACTCAGATGTTTGTTTGGTTTTGATTGATGCTTCGGTGGGCTTAGAAATGCAGGATATTAGCATCATTGGTCACGCTCACAACGCTAAAAAAGCCATTGTGTTGATGGTAAATAAGTGGGATTTGGTGGAGAAAGACTCGAAAACGGCCGATACCATGAAGAAAGCAATCTTAGAAAGATTAGCTCCGATGAATTATATGCCCGTTATTTTTGCTTCGGTAATTGAAAAACAGCGTATTTTCCAAGTGATTGAAAAAGTAATGGAGGTTTATGAGAATAAAACTCAGAAAATTACGACTTCAAGACTCAACGAGGTGATGTTGCCGATTATCGAGCGTACGCCACCACCGATGTTGAAAGGTAAGCAAATCAAAATAAAATATTGTGTGCAAGTGCCTACACCTTCACCAACTTTTATTTTCTTCTGTAATTTACCGCAATACGTACAGGAATCTTATTCTCGTTTCTTGCAAAACAAACTCCGTGAAAACTTCGGTTTTGAGGGCGTGGCTATTACGGTATTTTTTAGAGCGAAGTAAGTTTGGTT
>NZ_JBMLRC010000072.1:0-1203 GCF_049241225.1 Emticicia sp. | reverse complement strand
CCAAAAATATTACCTCAACGGTTCAGCTTCAGCTCGAAAGTTTTATTCAAAAACGCATGAGTAGGGCATTTTTAGAGCAGGAAATCAATGATTTGGCTCGTGATACCAAACTTGATATTAATTTTTATAGCCTCGACGGAAAGTTAGACCTGACAACACGGCCGTTGGTTTATGAATATGGTTTGCTCTCGAACTTTATCAATCCGGAAGCTTATCATAGAATTATCGAAGAAAAAGAAAACGAAGCTCTTTTATCCGAATCGCTCGGAAGTTTGCATTATAAAACTGCTTACATGAGTATCAAAGGACACGATAGTAAGCCAATTGGTGTAATCGGGATTCCGTTTTTTGATGCAAAACCAACGCTTGACCGCCAAGTGACCGACGTCGTGGCTTCGATTTTGAGCGTTTTTGCTTGGTTATTCTTGATTTTATTGATTCTATCATATTTTGCTTCAAATATCCTTACGCATCCACTTCGTTTGGTTGCTCAGAAATTAAAGAAAACCAATCTGGATAAACTAAACGAACGTTTAGAGTGGAATTCGGATGATGAAATTGGTATTTTGATGCGTGAGTATAATAAAATGTTGAAGAAGTTGGAAGAGAGTAAAGTGGCGTTGTCGATGAGCGAAAAACAAACTGCATGGCGAGAAATGGCCAAGCAAGTTGCTCACGAAATCAAGAATCCGTTGACACCGATGAAACTCTCGATTCAGCAATTACAGCGGACGATTGTGGTAGATAATCCGAAAACTAAAGAACGCATTGCCCGTGCCTTAAACTCTTTGACCGAGCAGATTGATAATATCAGTGAAATTGCCAATTCGTTTTCTGAATTTGCCAAAATGCCCGTGCCACGCAATGAGGTTTTCGATCTCGTGCCATTGATTCAGAAATCTGCCGATTTATACGCTGAAGACGAACGAATTTCGCTCAATGCTTACATTAAAGAAAAAGAAGCGTGGGTTGTGGGCGACCGCCAGTTTATGAGTCGGGTAATTACGAACCTGATTATCAACGGAATACAGTCAGTGCCAAAAGAAAAACGTGCGATTATTAACCTTCGATTGTATCGCAATGAAGATGATAATATTGCCATCATCGAAATTCAAGATAATGGTTCGGGGATTCCAGAAAATATTCGCCAGCGAGTATTTATTCCAAACTTTACAACCAAAGTTGGTGGGTCGGGACTTGGCT
>NZ_JBMLRC010000071.1:0-2661 GCF_049241225.1 Emticicia sp. | reverse complement strand
AAATATTGAAAATGAAAGCTAAAACGGCAATCGCTAAATAGAGGAAGTACATTTTGAGGTTGAATAATGGGTATAAAATTGAGAAATATGCTCTTGTTTTATAACTCGCCTTGCTTGAAAAGCTCAAAAAATCTTAAAACTGCCTCTTTTTGCTTACGTTCTAATTGATTGGCAAAGAAAATTTCAAATTTATTGAACATAAAAAAGCCAAATCTGGAATATTGTTTTTCGGGGTTTTGCAGCAATGTAATCTTTTCAAATTCCAGTTTGATGGCGTATCTGCACTGGTCAACGTCTATTTGTTTGGTCCAAAAATCATCAAGAATATTTTTTATAGCTTTCAGATAATCATCTAAAAGTTTTTTTCGCCAAAAAACTAACCTTTTTCTGTTGAGTTTAAGCTTCTCAATGGTTATTTTTCCTCGTTCGTCAAGACCTACAATTTTGCCATCGGGTGTGAAGTAAAAATGATTTTCTACCTCATCAATTTCGGGGTTTAGCAAAATGGCTTGTTCGCCTTGAAGTTCGTTAGAATTGATACTTAAATAATTGGGTAATGGGAAGCCCGTAGCATCCAATAATGGGTCATTGATTCTATTTCCTTTGATTGGAAAATGATTTTTCTTAGCGTTATTACAAGCACTGCACCCGAGAGTCAGATTACTCCATTCACAAGCTAACCAATAATACCCTTTGTGGGTTGAATCTCCCTCGATTTTTGCTTTCGGGCGAAAATGTTCGACCTGAAAAGGTGCTCCTGCCGACGTATCCGTTTCACAATAGGCACACTTAAAGTTGTAGAGTGTTTCTAAGGCTTCAATGGTTGTTTTTCGGTAAATCGAACTTTTAAATTTATGCTCGTTTTTGGTAACTAAAGCATCTTTGATTTGGTCATTTCTCTTCGACTGGACTAACTTTTCGGGTGGAGAATCAAAGTCTTTTTTTATGCTAATCATCGCTTTAAGAGGCTATTTAAGTGATTTTGGCATAAATAATTCGTCTGGAAACTGACTGGCACTTTTTTCAAACTCTTGCAGACGTTTTTCGACCATATCATTTTTCTGCATTTCTTCAAATGAATCTTCGGTGCGAACTTCACTAATATCTTCGTTTTGTACCGAAACGAAATCTTCCATATCAAATATACCAGAAGTCAAAACTAAGTTCGGCGTAAGGTTTTTGAGTTCTACTTTGATATTTTCGATTTGTACACCTTCAGCTTCCGTGCGACTTACTTTCAGAATAACGGTATTGGATGCTGCTCCCAAAAGTGGAATCGGGCTATGGGTCGAAACAATAAATTGTATTTTTGGAAAAACCTTTGAAAACTGTCCAACGAGTTGTTTTTGCAGTTTTGGGTGCAAATGCAGGTCGATTTCGTCAATAATCACAATGCCACTTAATTCCGAAGGGTCTTTTACGTTAGGTTGATTTTTAGAAAGCCGAACAATCATATCCCCCGCCAAAGCAATAACACTCTTGAAACCCGATGCTAATTTCTGAAAAGGTAAAGGCTGGTATTTGATGGTATTTTTGCCATCTCCACTAATTTCTTGCTCAATATACTCAATTTGGTCAGTTTCCGAGTTAAATCTCACATCTGCCAAATTCGGAATCAGCGTACAAATAGCTTTTTTAACTAAATCAAAACGTTTGTCTTTTTTTAGCTTCCAACGCACTAATTCAGAGTTAATATTAAACAAAAAGCCATCAGAGTTGAACAAATTATAAGAAACCGAATTGTTTCTGTCTTCGGCGTTTTCACTTTTTACACCTTGCAAATTCAAACGACCAGGCCCGTATGCCGCCAAGTGAGCCAGTGGATTTTTGTTATCTTTTACGCTATTGATAAAGCTATTTTCGAGGCTTTTGTATTCGACCTGAATACTGCTGTGTTTATCATCCAAAAGAGGAGTGTTACCATCAAATGCACCATTGAGACCTAAGAAAATAGCTTGCAGTACCGTACTTTTACCAAAACCATTTTCACCCACCAAAAATATCCATTGCGTATCCACGGGAATGCTCTCCACACTCAATTCTTTAATACCTTGGAAATCTTTTACGGCTAATTGTTTTAGGCTATATGGTAAAACTTTATCGGCTGATTCAAAATGATTAGGTTCTGGTGGTAGGATTTCTTCTTCATCTTCTTCTAAATCGAAGAATTCGGAGAGGTTTAGTTCTACTTTCTCTAAATCTGTTACAGTTTTATAGGCCTCCTTTATTGTTGATAAATATTTGTTGAATAATTCTATGACATTACTATTATCTAATATAGGTCTGTCTAAAGCCGCTATTAAATCATTTGTTAACTTTAAACTTAATTCATTGATTTCAATGGCGTAAATAATACTAATCTCGTCAGAATCATAATAATCAATCTGAAAAAACAAATCTTCACTACCCTTTGGGTAAATCTTTAAAAGAAAATCATTAGAAGATTTAGCCACTAACTTAAAATCAGAATTAAGATTAAATTCTTTAATCTCATCTGAAATTTCTTTCAAAACATCCGCGACAACCTTTGGTATTTCTTGTCTTTTCATTGACTAATGAATCGTTATTGTTTACAAATCTTATGAAATTGTAGCTAAAATACAAGTAAACGCCCTCAAATCAACACAATATCATTGGCATTTGCTACTTCGTAGTTGATTG
>NZ_JBMLRC010000070.1:0-2347 GCF_049241225.1 Emticicia sp. | reverse complement strand
TTAGCGTTATAATTCGCTGAAATTTACTGAAAGGTATTGATAAGAAGCATGACTCACAAGGTCATGCTTTTTTGTGTTTGTGTCGGCTGTTTTCTGAAAAGTTTCGTATATTTAAAAGTAAATCACAAAGAAAAATACTTAATCGTCATTCCTAAATAAAAAATATGCTACATATCAACGAAGCAACTGCTTATATTCAATCAATCATCGGCGACTTTAAGCCACAATTTGGTATTATACTCGGTACAGGGCTCGGTAAACTCACCACCGAAATCGAAGTTGTTCATACAATCAATTACGAAGATATTCCTCATTTTCCTATCGCAACTGTCGAATTTCATACTGGAAAATTACTTTTTGGTAAACTCGAAGGAAAAAATGTAGTTTGTATGCAGGGGCGTTTTCACTATTACGAAGGTTATACCATGAAACAAGTGACGTTTCCGGTAAGAGTGATGAAAATGCTCGGAATCGAACGATTATTTGTGTCGAATGCCTCTGGTGGAATGAATCCGATGTATCATGAAAGTGATTTAATGATTATCGAAGACCACATTGCTTTGTTTCTACCCGAAAATCCGTTAGTTGGGGCTAATATCATGGGCGATAGATTTCCCGATATGAGCGAGCCGTATGATTTGGAAATGATTGAAAAGGCAAAACTCATTGCTACTCAAAATGATATTGAGGGCGTACACAGCGGTACGTACGTGAGCGTAACAGGCCCACAGCTCGAAACCAAAGCCGAATATAGATTGCTCAGAAATCTCGGAGCAGA
Organism: Emticicia sp.; assembly: GCF_049241225.1. Taxonomy (NCBI): domain Bacteria; kingdom Pseudomonadati; phylum Bacteroidota; class Cytophagia; order Cytophagales; family Leadbetterellaceae; genus Emticicia; species Emticicia sp. The sequence continues at coordinate 1,569 of NZ_JBMLRC010000070.1, read as the reverse complement.
TGCCGTAGGAATGAGTACAGTGCCAGAGGTGATAGTGGCACGTCAGATGGGCTTACCAGTTTTCGGAATTTCGGTTATTACTGATATGTGTATTCCAGAAACACTCAAAAAAGCCGAAATCGAAAATATTTTAGCGGCAGCTTTCAAAGCCGAACCAAACATGACACTGATTATCAAGGAATTGATTGGGAGTTTGTAGGGGTAGTGTCGGTAGTTCATTAAACAAGAAAGGTTTTAAATGAAGTTATTGAGAGTATTAACGTCAGCAGGGTTCAAAACCCTGCCGACGTTCTTTTTACACTACAAAACCCAGTAAATTCATAAAAAACCATAAAAAAAGCCCTTTGAAGTTTATCACTCAAAGGGCTTTTTACTTATACTCAGTTACTAATTTTTAAAAACTGAAATTGACACGAGCGAACACAAATCGACCATTGAAGCCCATTTGTTGCACACGACGTGAATAGACAAAACGACCCAAAGACATATTGCCTGAGTGTTTATGTACGTCTTGATAAACATCAAAAATGTTATTCGCACCAATCGCAATGTTTGCTGCTTTATGAATTTGGTAATTTAGCGTTAAATCGGTGGTAGTTTTTGGTGTAAAAGTTTGGTCTAAAGTTTCACGCGTGTTATTGTTGAAAGCATTAACCACAAAATTAGCTTCTGTAATGATTGTTGGGTCTAAATAAACTACTTCACCAAAATGTACCATACGAACCATCGCACCAAATTTACCTAATTTATAGTTGATTGTTCCCGTAATTTTATTGCGAGGGCTGGCTACCTCGATGCGGCTTTGGTCTTCACGGTTAAAATAATTAGCTAACTGACCACTTTTGATGAGGGTTTCAGAAGCCTTAATTGCTGGCTTACCATCGCTACCTTTGATTACCTCATTATCAATAAATGCTCCAGCTAAGGTAAATTTAATACCATGCTTACCAATTTTAGTGCTGTAAGCCGCTACTGCCTCTAATCCTCTCGAACGAGTATCAATAGCATTAGTAAAGAAGTTAGCAGTATTAGCACCCACAGCTGTCAATTGTGCTGCAAGATTGGCATCACCATTGGCCGTAAAGTTATTAGTTAAGATAATGCGGTCTTTGATAGCAATCTGATAAGCATCAACCGTTAATTCTAATTTACCTAATTGAGCCGTAGCACCTAAGCTATAATTGGTAGAGGTTTCTGGTTTGAGCGTAGGAATACCCAAAATTGCAGCTGCTCTGCTATTATTTGGTAGGGTCGCACTTTCAACTGGTGTCTGTACGCCATTAATTGTAACAAACAAAGTATTTGTTTTTGAATAATAGCTTTGCTGCAACGAAGGAGCTCTAAAACCTGTACTAACTGCTCCACGAATGGCAATTTTGTCAGTTAATTTATAGCGTGTAGCAAATTTGAAGTTCAAAGGCGTTTGAGTAAAGTTTGAGTATTTTTCCAATCTCAATGCCCCCGAAACCACCCATGCTTTTGTTACATCAAGCTCCACGTCTGAATAGAATGCGTAGCTATTTCGGCTGAAGGTACCAGCATCTTTCGGGAAGAAACCAGCAAAAACTT